>NZ_JBEMBC010000074.1:0-13140 GCF_040274425.1 Carnobacterium sp. | reverse complement strand
CTGGTCAAGAAAAAGAAAAAGCTCTTTTAGAAGCTGATACAGCAAAAACAAAAGCGGATAGTTTAGCCTATCAAAAAGTAAAAGCAGCAGAAGCTGAGGCTGAAGCAAACAAAAAATTATCAGAATCCATTACAGAAGAATTAATTAAGTTAAAAGAAGTAGAAGCACGTTTAGAACATGGTTGGGTTGAAGTACAAACTGGCGAAGCAATTGTTGATACTAATAAGTAGGTGATAGAATGATTTTCTTCTTAGGTAAACTTATTTTTATAACTATACTAGTAGTTTTAGTAGTTGGTTTAATATTTTGGTTGTTTAAAGCAGATAATAATAATGACGATGATGATTTCAACTTTTAAGTACTTCTTATTAATGCATAGTTGAATATTTTAACACTATTGTACCTTATTCAGAATCATTCATTCGAATCAAAAGCCGTAATAATGGTGATCTTTTTTACCCTTTACTATGGAGATAATTATCACTCTATAGCGGCTACTGATCCCGTTTCAGTAGGAGTATAGTCTCTTTACATTATATTGAGACAATTGCTGAATCTTATTCCAAGCAGCTATTCCAGGGTAATAATACTAGTGATGAACAGGATTTTATCTTCCCGTTAGATTAAGAAAAAAAGCTGATGCCATTTATTATGCAGATTTTGATGTAAGAGAAATAATTAAAGAAGGAAATCAATGGAAGTCTGTACTGCAACTTGCTGAGTTGATTTGGGAGAAGTAACGTCAAAAGAGAATTGCTTAGATGCAATTCTCTTTTTTTGCGAAAGTTTAGATTATCTGTTTGTTACATTTAATTTCCTCACCACTTAAAGCAACGTAACATTACTAGGATTCTTTCTATAGTCAGTAGGTGTCATATTGGTTTCTTTTTTAAAGATGCTTGTAAAGTAATTTGAATCTTCAAAACCTGACTCTAAGGCGATATCGATTACTTTTAAGTTTGTATTCAGCAATAAGTATTCTGCTTTTTTTACGCGCATCTGGTTTAGGTAAGTTATGAAAGACATTCGAAAGTTCTTTTTGAAAAAGCGGCAAAAGTGTTCTTTGCTGAAACCGATATGGGCACTGATCTCCTCTAAAGTGATTCGATTCTTATAGTTCTCTTCTAAATAGAGAACTATTTTTTTGCATTTATACGAATTCAACTCATTTTTGCTATCCGTATATTGATCATGGCGAAATAATTTTTCTTTATTGATGTATAGATTTTTAAAAAATAGGAGTAAATGTGCCTTTAATGATAATTCAAAAAAAGGTTCTTTTAACGCAAATTCATCGATGATTTTTATCACATAATTACGAAGGTCAGCAATATTTGGCAATTCATTTGTTGCATGCATAATGTGTTTTGATGGAGATTCTATAATTGAATCAATATAGGACTGCTGAATCAAATCAGAAAAATGGCTTTCGATAAAAAAAGAATCAAACACTATCGCAAAAAAAGCACAAGGAGAATTGTTGTAAGATACTGCTCCATGTAATTGATTTGGGGAAATAAACAAAATATCTCCTTCCTCAGCAATATAAGAATTGCCTTCTATTTTAACTTCCATAACACCTCTAGATACATACAATATTTCCATTTCTCTGTGCCAATGCATGTGGATCATATTTTTTCGATATTCATTATGGTTAGTGAAATGTACGGCAATTGGAAAAAGGCTCTGTCCATGTTCTGTGATCTCTTTTAACGATGTATCGATGTCTTTCTCACTTGGATTAGGCGTAAAAACATAACTTTTCATTCCTATTTGACCTCTTTTCTTATTAATATCAATATTACAAGGTGTTTTAACTAAGATAGCGATTACATTATACCTTGAATATCAATATAATCGATATAGAAATAAAAAAAATAGGAGGGTACAAATGATGAAAAGAAAATTTTTACTATCTACAATTGCTTTAACAGGGATATTAGGATTGGCTGGATGTGGGAGTTCTGGTTCAGGTGCATCAGATGAAGGAGACGTAACTTTAGAAGTCTTTAACATCAAAACAGAAACTGCAGAACAAATGGATGAACTTGTCGAAAAATTTGAAGAAACACATGATAATATCAATATCAATATGACAACAGTTGGTGGAGGAACAGATGCTACGGCAGCCTTGCAGTCAAAATTTTCTTCTGGAGATGAGCCAGACATCTTTATGCTTGGAGGTTTAGCAGATGCTCAAACGTGGGAAGATAAATTATACGATCTGGGTGAGACTGACTTAGCCAAAAATGCTATCGAAGGAACGCTTGAAGGAGCCACTTTGAACGATACAGTCTTAGGTGTACCGATGAATATTGAAGGTTATGGTTGGTTGGTGAATACAGAAGTTTTTGAAAAAGTAGGTATAGATCCAACTTCTATTCAATCATTTGCTGATTTTGAAAAGGCAGTAGAAACCATCGATTCCAAAAAAACAGAATTAGGCTTAGACGGAGTATTTGCATTCAGTGGTGGAGAAACTTGGGTTTCTAGTCAATACAGTTCGAATTTTGTTGCACCTGAATTTAATAATAGTCTAAACGAAACATACGAAGCAAAAGAATTAGACCTTACTTACGCGGATCAAATGAAACAATATACTGACTTGGCTATCGAATACAATGCAGAGCCTTTAGAATCAATGGACTACAGTACGTCTGTTGAGGAACTATTCGCTAGTGAAAAAGTTGCAATCGTTCATCAAGGGAACTGGATCGTTCCGACATTGAACAGTTTAGATGAAACGATTGCTCAAGAGAAACTATCTATTATACCAATGTTTGTTGAAGATGAAACAGAAGGAAAGATCGTTGCCGGGCCAGCATGGTATTGGTCTGTTAACAAAGACAAAGATCAAGAAGCAATTGATGCATCCATTGAATTTTTGACTTGGATGTACACCGATGAAGAAGCAATGGCTTCGATCATCAATGATTTCGAATTTATTCCGGCATATACCAACTTTTCCAGCGAGGATATAACAGATCCGTTATCAAATGAAATCTACAACTATTTGAGTGATGGCCAAACAGTTCCTTGGGTGCACAACTCTTATCCAGATGGATACGGTCAAAATACTTTTGGTGTGAACTTGCAAGGGTATGCAGCCGGTCAACTTTCTTGGGATGAATTTATGTCTACTTTAAAAGAGACATGGAGCGAGGAACGAAAATAATCTATACCAACAGGGAGGAAAATTTTCCTCCCTATATAGGTTTAAACTTAAGGAGGATTGTGTATGTTAACGAACCGTTCAAAATCATTTTGGCTATTATTGGCACCAGCGTTGATTGCTTTAATTGTTGTTCTCTTCATTCCGTTGATGACAGGAAGTTATTATTCGCTAACAGATTGGAATGGCAACACGGTAGGTAATTTCATAGGATTGGATAACTATGTCAAAGCTTTTCAAGATCAAGGATTTATCGACAGTCTGATTTTTACAGCGAAGTTTTCTGTCGTCAGTGTCATATTGATCAACATGATTGCTTTGATGTTGGCAACTCTAGTGACACAAAAACTAGGGAAATGGACCACGTTATTTCGCACAGTTTTTTTCATGCCCAATCTTATAGGAG
The DNA here is from genome assembly GCF_040274425.1 of Carnobacterium sp. Taxonomy (NCBI): domain Bacteria; kingdom Bacillati; phylum Bacillota; class Bacilli; order Lactobacillales; family Carnobacteriaceae; genus Carnobacterium; species Carnobacterium sp. The sequence goes on along the minus strand of NZ_JBEMBC010000074.1, from coordinate 9,562 downwards.
GAATCATTCTCGGTTTTATTTGGCAATTTATTTTTAATAAAGCTTTTGAGAGTATTGCCGATTTGACAGGCATTGAATTTTTTGCCGGATGGCTGAACACTCCAGAAACTGGGTTCTGGGGACTAGTGATCTTGTTCGTATGGCAAATGAGCGGCTACATGATGCTGATTTATATCTCATTCTTGAACAACATACCAGAAGAAATCCTGGAAGCTGCGGACATAGACGGTGCATCTCCACTACAAACCTTTTTTAGAATCAAATTGCCCATGCTCATGCCTGCGTTTACAGTCACTTTATTCCTAACACTGTCAAATGCCTTTAAGATTTATGACCAGAATTTAGCTTTAACACAAGGCGGCCCATACAATTCTACTCAAATGGCAGCGATGAATATTTACAATGAAGCCTTCTCAATGAGGAATATGGGATTTGCCCAATCTAAAGCGATAATTTTCTTAGTTATTATTGTCGTTATTTCGATCATTCAAATCTCGATAACTCGTAAAAAGGAGATCAGTGCATGATGAAAACCAATAGGCAACTATCCATTAAAAAAAATTCAACCATAAAAGATTCCAACAAACCTAAAGTAAGTGCGACACAAAAGAGAAAAAATAAGAAAAAAATCAGTATGATTCTTTTAGGTATAGTCATGTCTCTGTTTTGGTTTTACCCATTTTTCTTGATTATTATCAATTCTTTCAAGACAAAAGCAGAGATTTTCCAGAACACACTTACTTTACCCGCTGGAATGCATGTTGAAAACTACACAACTGCTTTTGAAAAATTAGACTTTATAAAAAGTGCTGCGAATTCATTACTGATTACAATTGGATCATTAGTGTTGATTGTGTTTGTATCATCAATGGCTGCTTATGCTTTGTCGCGAAATACAAGCAAGATCAGTTCCTTTATTTATTTCGTTATTGCGATAGGTCTGTTGATTCCATTTCAAGGAATCATGATTCCCTTGATATCCCTTTTCGGAAAGGTCAGTATGTTGAATCAACCAGGATTGATGATCATGTATCTAGGGCTTGCTACTAGTATGTCGACGTTTTTGTATTATGGAGCGTTGAGAGGGATTCCTAAATCGTTGGATGAAGCTGCTGTTGTGGATGGTGCAAACACCTTTCAGATTTATTGGAAAGTGATAATGCCACTCTTAAAACCAACAACTATTACAGTCATTGTTTTAAATTCATTATGGTTTTGGAATGATTACCTCTTACCTTCATTAAGTGTGAACAAAGAAGGTATGTATACTATTCCATTAAAAATGTTCTACTTCTTTGGCGAGTTTAATAAACAATGGCATTTAGCGTTGGCAGCACTAGTTATGGTCATTTTACCGATCATTATATTGTTTGTAGTGCTTCAAAAACATGTAGTAAAAGGAATATCAGATGGAGCAGTCAAATAGGAGGAGACAAAATGAAATTTACTGAAGGATACTGGCTAACGAAAGAAGGATTTACACTCAACCACCCTCAAGAAACGACAGACTTTCGAATGGATGAGGATGGATTAGAATTATTTTTACCTTATAAAAAAATCGGAAGACGTGGGGACACTCTAAATTTAGGGATGACGACACTGCGTTTTGAATCACCACAGGAAGACATCATCAAAGTTCGACTGACACATCATGAGAAAAATGCTCTGAAACCAGAATTTTCTTTGTTTGAATCCACTGTTTCTGTTGATATCGATGTGGAAACGGATGAGTATTATCACTTTAAAACTGGTTCTTTAGAAGCCATTGTTCCAAAAGAAGGCGATTTTAAAATAGAATTTTTAGGTGATGGAAAAGTACTCACTTCATCAGAACCCAGAGCACAAGCTGAAATCAGTTTTATTGATGGGAAACATTATATGCGAGAGCAATTGTCTTTGGATCCTTATGAATACGTTTATGGGACGGGAGAACGATTTACACCATTTGTAAAAAATGGTCAATCTATTGATGTTTGGAATGAAGATGGCGGGACTGGAAGTGAGCAATCTTATAAAAATATTCCGTTTTACCTGACAAATAAAGGGTATGGAGTTTTTGTGAATCATCCTGAAAAAGTTTCGTTTGAAATGGGATCCGAAAATGTTTCCCGTACACAGTTTAGTGTAGAAGGTGAAACACTAGAATACTTTATTATTTATGGACCAGATATGAAGAGTGTCTTAAAAAAATATACAGATCTAACAGGAAAACCTGCTTTACCGCCTGCATGGTCGTTTGGCCTTTGGCTATCCACTTCTTTCACTACAGATTACAGTGAAGAAACCGTAATGCATTTTATTGAAGAAATGCAAGAACGAGAGATTCCGTTTGATGTATTTCATTTCGATTGTTTTTGGATGAAAGAATTTGAATGGTGCAGTTTTGAATGGAATAAGGATATGTTCCCGGATCCAGAAAAACTGATCCAGAGAATCCATGATAAAGGTCTCAAAGTATGTATGTGGATCAATCCTTACATCGGACAGAAAGCCAAAATCTATAAAGAATGCAAAGAAAAAGGGTATTTTATAAAATCAGCTGACGGAAATGTCTGGCAATGGGACTTGTGGCAAGCAGGTCAAGGAATCATTGATTTTACAAACCCAGAAGCTCGCGAGTGGTATAAACAACAATTAAAAGGTTTGATCGATTTAGGCGTGGATTCCTTTAAAACAGATTTTGGTGAACGTATACCAACGGATGCTGTGTATTATGATGGTTCTGATCCAGTAAAAATGCATAATTACTACGCTTATCTCTATAATGAAGTTGTATTTGAGCTGTTAGAAGAACTGAAAGGAAAAGGACAAGCAGTGGTCTTTGCGCGTTCGGCTTCAGTAGGTTCACAAAAGTTCCCAGTGCATTGGGGAGGGGACAATCTATCAGAATATTCATCAATGGCAGAATCATTACGTGGTGGACTATCTTTTGTTCTATCAGGCTTTGGTTTTTGGAGTCATGACATTGGCGGGTTTGAAGAAAATGCAGAAGACGACCTTTACAAACGATGGACACAATTCGGATTGCTGTCGACCCACAGTCGCTATCATGGAAATATTGAATACCGTGTACCATGGAATTTTGGTGAAGAAGCCGCATTGGTAAGTCAAAAGTTTTCAAAATTAAAAAATTCCTTAATGCCATATATTTATTCAGAAGCAGTTGAGACTGCCAAAACAGGAGTTCCTATGATGAGACCACTTGTATTGGAATTTCCTGAGGATTACACAACTCACACGATAGATAAACAATATATGTTTGGTAAGAACTTGATGGTTGCACCCATTTTTAATGACAAAGGTGAAGTGAAATTTTATCTTCCAGAAGGCACTTGGACAAATTATTTAGACAATACGACACTTTCCGGAGGCAGATGGCATCAAGAAACCCATGATTACTTCACCTTGCCACTAATGGTGCGTCCGAACAGCTTGGTCATTGAAGGTGCTACAAATACTACTGCTGCTTATGATTATTCAAGCCAATTAACAGTTCATGCTTTTGAAATTACTGAAACGGTCACAGAAGTAGTTTATGATACTGAGGGGACTTATATCGGAAAGATTACGATCATTCCAAAAGAAGGCAATTATAAAGTGCAGGTTGAAAATCTCCATGATGTACAAGTACTGTTTAGAAATCAGACTATTGAAGGAATGGAAATGCACGAATATGGTTCCTTGTTAAACGTTAAAGAATAAAAAATACGGTGAAAAAGAGAATTGCTTCTTGCAGTTCTCTTTTATTCTGGACATTAATCATTGAACAATGGGCGCAATCCAATTGTTTGGTTGTGTGCAAGAGCCTATTGTAATGAAGAGCTTAAGATAATGATGACTATTATTTAGAATGGATGTAAAGAATAGTTCCTGGGTATCAATAAAGTATGGAGTGTAAGAGAAAATAAAAGCGATGGACCATTGATGAAATTAAAAAATTTGTTGATAATAATTCTGAAAGTAAATTGCTAACGATAGAATATCAAGATTTTTTTTTAAAGGCAGAGAATATTGCACTTCTTTTGGCAGATTTCTTGCTAAAAAATGTCTTTTATATTAATCTAAGTTTTAACAGACGCTTAAACTGAAAGGAAGTTTTTTCTATGAAACTTGCGGAGGCATTACTCTTGAGGCGGGATCTTGAAGCAAAGTTAAAGGCACTTAAGCAGGAAATTTTAGCGAACTCCTTGATTCAAGAAGGAGATTCATTAGATATAAGCATGGAAGAATTGATACAAGATTATCAAAAAACTAATGAAGAATTCTCTCAATTAGTCGTAAAGGTCAATCAACGAAATACTTCGGCTCATCTGTATGATACTGATAAATTGATTGTTGAGGCGTTGGAGGAAAGAGAATCTTTAAGAAGACAGCACGGTCTTTATAACGAGACTATCGAAACAGCCAATGATATCAGACGATTTGGACGAAATGAAATCCGAATGGTGCGAACCGTCGATACGAAGGAATTAACTAAAAAAATGAATGTAGTTTCTAAAAAATTACGAGAATTAGACGGACAGATTCAACAAACAAATTGGCTGGTTGATTTATAAACTAAGCTGTTGGGTGGGAAATCAAAGGCGAGCACACAGCCCGTACAGGCTCAAATGTACACCCTATGAGGTTTGGCAGGAACCTTTAATCATCAATGACTGCTCAACAATGACATCAGAAACAATAAAAAATGAATAATTAATTACCATGTGCTGATTTGATTATGGTAGGGAGACACCCCTTGATCTTGTATCAAGGGGTGTTAAGGTTGAATTAACTAAATTCTGTTGAACAAGTTTTTCAAAAATATTCGAAAAGACCCGGAAATTTTTAATAAGTAAATTGATGTGTACTACATTGAAAGGATCACTGATAAAAGCCTTCTTGACAACACAAGAATTAAAATAGCGGAGAAATTGTTTCTGTCAACCAAGTTTTGACTGAACCGCATATTTTACTTACAACGGTTGTTTATAAAGTGAAATAAACTTCAAGACTCTTTCTGGGGTCTTTTTTTTTATTCAATTAGTTCATTACAACCAAAAATACCCTACACATGATGTGCAGGGCAGTCGATGAATTTATTTGTTAACTTAGTTAGGCTACTATTTCATAAGTACCATCTTTATAAACTTTATATATACCAGCAGTTCCAGAACCGCCTTGCTCTTGTAAGGATTGGCTTATTAATTTCAAAGTGTAAGAGTCATCATCTGATTCTAAAACTTCATAGACGATGTCTGTGTTATCTGCTTCAATTCCAGTTTCTTCTTTGATAAAAATAAAAGCTTCTTCTTCAGAATTGATGACATTTTCAGATGTGCTTGAAGTACTTTCTTCTGACTCTTCCATGCTGCTTGAATTCGATGTATCGCTTTGTTCCTCAGAATTGGTTGTACTTGACGTGCTTTCTGCAGACTCTTGCGAACTACTCGAGCTTGATGTATCACTTTGTGAAACGGAAGATTGAGTAGGAGCTTCTGCTTTTTCGTTGATAGTATTACAACCGGTTAAAATAAATAAACTCGTCAACATAGTTAGTGTCATACTTAGTTTTTTCATTTATTTCTCCTTTCCTAATAGAAATAGTTTAAAAATAGATGAAATGAACTAATCTATTAGTGTCAGTTTTTATTTTGAATCTTTACTATACTATTAGCATAACATTATCAATTATCTAATCAAATATTTGAACCCGTTTACATAGAAAATGTTGACTAAATCTAATCTTTTTCCAAAATTTATGCAAGATACTACAATATAAATTATTCTATCATACTGAATTAATAGTATTCTTAAGAAGGTGTAAAAGAAATTGATAAAACCAGATGATGTGTTTTTAATTCTACTGGAAAGTCTAACATTAGAAATATAGAAAGACGAATGATAAATCGTCTCTCTAATTAGAATTTTTATAGTAATTTTCGTGAGATAGATTTTATAGATGAGGTTTTATAAAAAGTGGCAAAATCAGTGTCTGTTCCTATGGTAATCCAGTCTGCTTCATCAATTAAACTAGCATAACCTATTTGAGGTGTACTAGTGGCTATCATAGAACTTTCATTTGTATGGATAGCATTAAATGAGTTTGAAAATATTTTCTTCAACTCATATTCTTTATTGAGTTCATGAACATTAATATAACCATTAATAATTGAAGAGTCACATAGTTCTAGTTGCTCTCCATCGATGAATGTAATAACTAATTTCACAACAACACCCCCTTAAAAAAATTATCTCATAATGTGACAGAAATGTGAACTATAACACCTTTGATATAAATATCAAAAGTTTAAACTCTGAATGAATTTTAGTAGAAAGAAGTACATTTTTTGTATGTATTGAAAAATTTATTTTAAAATAGTTAAACTTAACTTTAGCTTCGTAGAATGGTACATTAAAGTTAGTCATATTTAAAGAGAAAAAGAGAGGAGTGCTTTTTTGTTAGACAAAACAATTCCATACGCAGAAATTTGGATGTACCGCTTGAAAGATCTTCCTGTTACCGAACAAGCTTTACCTGAAGGCTTTCACTTTGAGTTTTACCAAGAGGGTGATGAAACTGAATGGGCAGCTATCGAAACGGCTGTTTCTGAATTTGAGGATGAAGCGCAGGCACTAGATTATTTCCAGAAGAAATTTGCACCATTCTCGAAAGAATTGAAAAGGCGAATGCTGTTTATAACGGATTCTGAAGGCAGAAAAATCGGCACGTGTTCAGCTTGGTGGAAAGAACTGCCTGATGGCACTCGCTATCCGCTAGTACATTGGGTAGCAGTAAGACCAGGATACCAAGGAAAAGGAATCGCCAAAGCTATGTTACGTCGGACGCTTAAGCAGTTGCAAAAACTTGAGGCTACTACTCCTGTTTATCTGCATACTCAAACTTGGAGTCATGTTGCAATCCGATTGTATCAAAAGCTGGGATTTGAGATCACAGATAAAAACTTAGATGGGACTCCTAACTCGGATTATAAAAAAGCGATGGAGATTCTAGCCGGATTAGAAAATAGCAAAAGATAAGTTCAATTAAGACAAATCGATAGGATCCAATTTAAATCCGGCGATCATTCTTTGCCAAATTAGTAAAATATAAAAAAATAATCTGAAAATTATATTCTTGAAAATAGTTAGGTGAAACGAACCTAACATTGGTAGGTGTTTAAAAATGAGAAACGAAAAAGAAATGCTGGAATTAGTTTTAACAAAAGCAGAGGAAATAGATACTATCAGACTAGTAGAAATGAATGGATCGCGAGTTTCCGCCACAGCTAAAAAAGACCCTTTTCAAGATTATGATATTGTCTATTACGTTGAAGACATAGATTCTTTTTTGAAAGACCATTCATGGATAGACTACTTTGGAGAAAGAATTCTATTGCAAATGCCGGATCAAATGGTTATTCCGCCTGCTAATAGTAGACGAAAAAGCTTTTCTTATTTAATGCTTTTTACGGATGGAAATCGAATTGATTTAACATTAACTCCGGTAAACCTCGCTGAGAAATATTTAAAGAGCAATGAAGCTCGCAAAATACTCTTAGATAAAGACAACAGAACTACAGCATTAGTGGTTTCTACTGAAGACCCTTATCGAATTAGTAACCCTAATGAGAAAGAGTTTATAGACTGCTCCAATGAGTTTTGGTGGGTAAGTACTTATATTGCAAAAGCTTTATGGAGAGAGGAACTCCCATTAGCTAAAAACATTATGGAAGGTCCTGTAAGAGAGATGCTGATGACTATGTTGCATTGGCACATTGGTATACGAACAGATTTTAAGGTTAGCGCTGGAAAAGGCGGTAAGAATATTCAGAAGTATGTTGAGAGCAGCGTTTGGAATAAACTGGTCCGTACTTATCCCGATGGAAATTACAAAAATATATGGCAATCTTTATTTAATATGTGCGACCTTTTTGAAGAATTGACCATTGAAATCAGCCAAACATTTGATTTTGATTTACCAGATTATAGAAAGAATGTATTGCCATATTTAGAACATATTGAAAAGTTGCCTCAACATAGCAAAGATATTTATTGATGAATTTTTAGAATGAACTGCAGCCTAAATCAGAATAAGGTTTAGATACTTCATTATTCTCCAAAACAGCCATTGTTTAAGTAGTCAAAATGATAATGATTAATTTATTAAAAAATAGGATTTCACTTGACTTAAAGTTAACTCAAAGGTGTATCTTAATAGATAAGAAATGAATTAGTAAAAAATAATTTTGATTAAGTCGCTCATCTATTGAGTAAAAATAATGGTAGTAGCGGCTTAATGATTAATAAAGGAGAAAAAGAGATGGAATACACGAAGTTAGGAAATACAGGTATGGATGTTTCGAGAATTTGTCTTGGCGCAATGAGTTTTGGGGACCCAGAAAAATGGATTCACAAATGGGTGTTGAATGAAGCGGAAAGTCGTCCGATTATTAAAAGAGCACTGGATCTGGGAATCAATTTTTTCGATACAGCAAATATCTATTCACTTGGAAGAAGCGAAGAAATTTTAGGTAAAGCATTAAAAGACTATGCAAACCGAGATGAAATCGTATTAGCAACAAAAGTTCATGGACATATGTTTGATGGACCAAATGGTGGAGGCCTTTCAAGAAAAGCCATTCTCTCTCAAATCGATCAAAGTTTAAAGCGGTTGCAGACAGACTATGTTGATTTGTATATTATTCATCGCTGGGATTACAATACACCGATTGAGGAAACTATGGAGGCTTTACATGACGTTGTAAAATCTGGTAAAGCTCGATATATTGGAGCTTCGTCAATGTATGCTTGGCAGTTTCAAAAAGCACAAAACATTGCAGAACGAAATGGATGGGCCAAATTTATTTCTATGCAAAATCATCTAAACTTGATTTATCGAGAAGAAGAACGAGAAATGATGCCTTATGCTTCATCAGAAGGAATCGCTCTGACTCCGTATAGTCCCTTAGCCTCGGGACGATTGACTCGTGATTTTTCTGTTCAGACCAAACGTGCAGAAACAGATAACATAGCACGTTCTAAATATGATGAGACTGCTGATAAAGATCGTCTCATTATTGAAAGAGTTGCACAACTGGCTGAGCACTACCAGGTCAGTCGTGTTCATATAGCACTAGCTTGGCTTTTACAAAAAGAAAGTGTAGCAGCCCCAATAGTAGGAGCAACTAAGCTTGAACATATAGAAACAGCAGCGGCAGCCGTTAATTTTAAGCTTACTCCAGAAGATGTTATTTTTCTAGAAGAACCTTATATTCCACATAATATAGTTGGATTTTCATAAAAAAAAAGACTAAGTTAATTTTGCAAAAAGGCAGTGTGAGTTAAACTCATACTGCCTTTTTGCATTGCCTTTAAGTCTAATGTGATGAATGGGAAGAAATTTATCACAGAGCTAGAACTAAACCGGAAAATTTCTTTTATATAAAGAAAGGGTAAAAACAAATCAATTAAAGATTAAACCATGCCTTTAAAGCATAGATAGCTTTTTAACAAGTATTGGACGATAAGAGAATGAAGTTGTAACCTAAACTTATAAATTATTTTATTACAGCTTTTTTAG
>NZ_JBEMBC010000073.1:0-13152 GCF_040274425.1 Carnobacterium sp. | reverse complement strand
TTCAAAGTAAAGATAGTACCCGCCTAATTTATGACGGTATGATTCTCTTTCTATCCATGGTTTATGCTTGCCACAATAATGGATAAATACCACTTTTTGTTCTACCCACTCCAGAGAAAACTTTCGAGGAAAAACACGATTCAATTGAGAATAAAAACGCGCGTCAAGATTATAGATCTGCCAATCTGCTTCTTTGATTTCGTTCCAGTACAAATGATTGAAAATATCCTGATCTGGCAGTACTAACCGATTCTTATTCACTTTTATGGCAGTAAATATCTCCTCTTGATTTCTTGTTTTTCGGATCAAAGTAAGATTCATCAGAATGACACCCGTATTAAAGTAATCTTCTGATGCTAATGTACCTAAACGTATATTATTAATAGGTTGGATCCATTTGGTTGCATAATCATGAGTCGTCGCTATAAATAACTTGCCTTCAAAATCTTGTTCATAAAATGATGAAAATGAACGTAAATTAACGATATCAGGGTCAAGATACAAAACCCGATCCAATTCTGCTGGCAACACGAATGGAGCTAGTAAGCGATAATACATTTCTATAGAGTAATACCGATTCACAAAAATTTCTTCTGTAAATAGATTCTTACAATCAATCGGGCAAAATGTATGTCCATTTTTAGTGATAAATTGTTGCAAATCTTCCAGTTTTTGTTCCGATATGCTTTGGTGCATAATATATACCGTAAACTTTTCTTTACTATTCGAATAAAAAATCGAACGAAGAACCGTGTACAGAGGAGGCAAATAATTTTCATTAAGTGTAAATAATAGATTCATAACATTTCTCCTACATTCTGCTTCTCTTTTATAGTGTAACTTTTTTTATCACTTTTCTCTACCTTATATTGGTTAGAATCGTTTTTTTCTTACTAAAAAAAAGTAATTAACTTATTAAAGTATGAATGAAACGTCAAAATATTTCAATTAAAGCAGAGCATTCAGCCAAAAATGATTTATAAAATGGAGTTAAACCTGCCTACTATTTCTTTTTCTCTCCTCATTTATTGTATACTTATGATAGATTAGTAAAATTTATAAATAAAGGAGTTTCTTATGAAAAAAGATACATCATTTTATTGGACATTATTTATGTCTACTTTTACTTTGAGTGCTTTTACTTTTGGCGGAGGATATGTCATTGTCCCTCTTATGCAAAAGCGCTTTGTACATGAGTTAAAGTGGATCAATGAAGAAGAGATGTTAGACTTAGTAGCTATTGCTCAATCATCACCGGGACCAATCGCTGTTAATGCCTCTATTATAATCGGTTACCGTATGGCTGGTATTCCAGGTGCTATTATTAGTGTAATAGGAACTTCTTTACCTCCACTGATAATTATTACGATTATTTCCTATTTTTACTTGGCTTTTCGTGATAATTCTATTGTAAATGCTGTTCTACTTGGTATGCAAGCTGGGGTGGCTGCCGTTATTGTAAATGTCGTGATCGGTATGGCAAAAGGAATCACTAAAACCAAAAAAAACCTGCCTATTATTGTTATGATCCTTGCTTTTCTTGTAGCTTCTTTTACTTCTATCAATATCGTCATCATTTTAGTTATTTGTGGTGCGATTGGGGCGTACACGACTTATAAAGAAACGCATCTGACAAAAGGAGGCTTAAAGAAATGATTTACTTGCAATTATTTTGGAGTTTCTTCCAAGTTGGTGCTTTAAGTTTTGGTGGCGGATATGCTGCTTTACCCTTGATACAAGAACAAGTGATTGAAAAAAATCAGTGGCTAACGAGTACAGAATATATTGATATTTTAACCATTTCACAAATGACTCCTGGTCCAATAGCATTAAATGCTTCTACCTTTGTTGGAACTAAAGTAGCTGGAATTTCAGGTTCCCTTATTGCTACTTTAGGGTGTATCACACCATCCGTTATCATTGTATTATCATTGGCAGTCCTATATTATAAATACAAAGGATTGTCGTTGGTTCAAGGAGTGATAAAAGGATTACGCCCAGCAGTTGTTGCTTTGATTGCTTCTGCCGGTTTATCTATCTTACTGACAGCTTTATTTAATAGCGATTCTTTTCCAATTGCATGGGCTGAGATTGATTGGATTTCCTTGATTCTATTTGGTATCGGTTTAGTTTTGTTACAAAAAACAAAAATTGGTCCCATCTATATTATGCTTTTAGCAGGAGTTGCCAGATTGATTATTTCTAGTATCCTGCTTTAAAACTGAGACTTTTGTCTTTGATACTTCATAATTACCCTTTTTATTTTACATTTGTTTGTCTAGAAAGAAGGTGGTTAAATGTTTGAATTAGATAACGGTGAAATCTTGCTACGCTTAATTTTAGCGGTTTTATTTGGCAGTGCCATTGGTTATGAACGTGAGATCAAAGGACATGATGCTGGTCTCAGAACTCATATATTAGTTTGTCTTGGAGCCTGTATCGTGACACTAGTTCAATTAGAAGTTACTTATAATACCGTTGAGATGGGCTTAAATAATCCAGATTTGACACAACTATTGAATACGGATATGACTCGGATGCCTGCACAAATTATAAGTGGTATTGGTTTTCTAGGTGCCGGTACGATTATTGTGACGAAAAAAAGTGTTAGCGGACTGACTACTGCTGCTTCAATTTGGACAGTTGCTGGCTTAGGTATAGCTATTGGAATGGGCAGCTACTTTTTAGCTTTAACCAGCTGTCTCGTTGTGTTACTTGTTTTACTTGTCATTAGACGTATCTTTCGCGTTCAAAGTTCAAAACGAATTGAAATCTATTATGTCAATCGAAAAGAAACGAAGCAATTTTTAAATACTTATTTTGAAAGTATGAGAATCAATGTTCTTGGTTTAGACTATAGTGTGGATACAAATAATAAAGAAAATAACAGTTATGTCAACCTCTACACACTTAGTTTACCAGATACTAAACCAATCGCTTCTGTTGTTGAAGATCTTTCAGAATACGAACACATTCTTCGTGTCCATACGTTAAGAGAAAACTAAAAAGCCTTGGAAGAGAGAACATCCTCTCTTCCAAGGCTTTTTTAAGTTGTTTTTTTACCTGGCTTGTTCCAAAATAATGTATTGAAGATCACCAATACAAGTCCTAGCAAAGAAGCTCCAATTCCTAAACATAAAAAGGGTGTTTGATACGTAAAGGTCACATTTGACGGGCCAGCCTGTAATGGAATCCCAATAAAACCTTCATTTACTTGGATCGTCTCAACTTTTTCGCCGTTCACTTCTGCTTTCCACCCTTTTGTATAAGGAATAGTGGTTGTTAAAATTGAAGGCTCTGATAGGTCTATCGACCCACTTACAGTCTGATTATCAAACGTTTCAATCATCAACTGTTGGTCTCTTTTTTCAGCTACTCTGTCAGAATAAGTGGAATCTAGAGGAACAGAAAACACGGTGATATCCTCAATCTTATATTCACCTGCTTTAGAAAATTGGATGGAAATAGTATCCTCTTGAGCACTTCCTTCTTGATATCCCATATTAAACAACATTTTCGTGCGTTTAAAGTAAGAACTAAAACTTAAAAGATTCGATTGATAAATCGTCTTCTTTTGTTCTCCAAATGCTACTTTAGCAGAATAACTCGTTGGTGTACCTGTCAATGGGTCACTGACTTTAGGCGTAAAATCTAATCCTTCAAGATACACGTATACTTCAGCATTTTGTACTGCACTTGGATCATCAAGAACCAATTCGATGGTCCCATTATTTTCTATTACATTGATTTCATTTTGCTCAACCGTTGCTTTTGTTGAGTCTGCAGAAATAATTTGATGTTCCACTTCATCAACAGACAACTCTTGATTAAAGGCATCTAACTCTTTTACTTTATCGCTTTCTGAATCTAGTATGACACCATAAGATAGAAAAAGTTCTCTCTCAATCGGATTCAGTTTTTTTATTGACTCTTTTGTTAGGTAAGTTGTATTCGCATAAGCAAATGGGAAATAATCTTGCGTCTCTGCAACAATATAATTTGAATCAGTTTCTTTGACCACATCATAACCATACGGCAGGTACTTCTCATTAGCAGCTTTAGTAATGATGTAACGAACGCCTAAAACGTTATTCGCCACCCTGCGATCATCAAAGCCATTTCGCAACGGTTGGATCAATTGAAATTGTCCTGTTTCCATTAATCGGGCAAAGTCCGAAATCGCTCCATTTGTTACTGACAAATATGAATTCAACCCCATTTGGTTTAATCCTACCATCTGATTTTTCACATGATTGTCTTTGCTTGTTACTCCAATACGCGAAATATCCTTACTTTCAGGAAGTTCCTGCTCAAGTTGATCAAAAGTCATTAAATAATCTTCATCAACGGTTCCATAATCCAATGACAAGTCTAGTGTATCTTGCCCCCATGGATAGTAATAATCCATAGCGTTGTATGCTAAGTTCCCCATGATCAAGACTAATAAAGCTGCTGAATAAAGCTGCTTCCCTTTTCTTGTCAACGATTGTGCGGCGCGTTGTTTATTTGCTACTACTAAAAGAACGAAGAGTACTAGAGCAAAAAAGATTGGCATGGCGTATGCTAATCTGAACCCAATGACACTGCCAATCAGAATCATAACTAAACTATACAAAGTAAGCATGCAGCCCATTGCTTTCAACTCTTTTTTTTCCAAATGGAATCGTTGATTGTATAACATAGTTGCACCTAACGAAAAGAACATTGGCAATACGAAGGTCCAACGATTATAGGGTCCTGCAAAGCCGTTCATAACGGATCCAAACGCTGGCAATAATAGCATAATGCTAAATAATGCTAAACTAGATGAAATAAATCCAAATGTTTTTCGTCTTATCCATAATATAGGGATCAACAACAGTACGAAAGCCGAAAACCCAAATAAGGTCCATAAGTACCGTTCCGATACGAATAAATTTGCGATTAAAGAAAAATAGTATTTAACTGGATATAGGGTCAATCCACTGGCAAACTTTCCTGGCTCTCTAGAAGACTGTAAAAAACCCCAAACGATTGGCATAAACAAAAAGCCAGATAATAATAATCCAATCAAATAAGAGTAAACAGATTTCCAGATATAGTGGAAAAGTAGTTTCATTTTTTTCATTCCATAAAAATGGAAATAACGAATGACGGCATAGATAAAAATCAATACACTCAACATGTAGAAAAAATAAAAATTGCTGCACGCACTAATAAAAATCATAAAAATAAATAACAAGTTTGATTCATTGTGCAAGATTTTTTCAATCCCTAGACACAATAACGGGAAAAAGATCATCGGCATCAGGAAAAAGGGATGCCTTGTTACATTTAATATGACATAGAACGTAAAAGTGTACATCATTGTGCCCACCAAAGCTCCTGAGCTGGAAACATTCATGCGACGGCAATAGGTTAAAAAGGCTGCGCCAATACAATAGACGCGCAATAAAACCAGTACATGGAATGCCAATTCAGTCATGCTTACTGGAAACAACAACCCTAAATATACAAAGGGATCACCTAAGACATAATAACCATAAGCCGCAAATAGATCTGAGCCCATCCCAATAGACCAATCCCAAAATTGAAATCCTGCTGAAGGTTGAGCTAAAAAGCTTCTTATCGAACTTAAATAATCTTTAAAAATCAAATAGTGCTGAGAATAGCCATCCCCTTCCCAAATAAACGATTTTTGTAACACAATAAAATAACTATAAATTCCAATAATCATTACTAAAAATAAACCTGTATAGAGAGCAAAAGTTCGTTTTGTGATTTTTCTTTCTTCAAATAAATTATCGCTGAAGGCATTTAACAACTTGATCACTCTCCTTGCTTAAAGATGAAAAATTTGCTAAAGGCATAATTCAGCACCACCACGATAAATTGTGTAATGATTTTTGCGATATTGGTGTTTAGTTCTAATCCATCAACCAATAACCACATGCTCCCCATATCGAATACGGCTGATAATAAGCGAAAAGAAACAAATAAACTAAATTCTTTTAGCCATAATTTCACTGTTGGTGTAGAAGATTTAAACACATACTTTTTATTTGTAAAAAAGGCAAATAAAATTGAAGCAATAATGGCAATAGCATTTGCGAATAAATAATGCACATCCAATATAGAATCAAATAAGTAAAAAACAATAATATTGACGACTGTCGTCAACCCTCCGAAAATCAAATAACTAATCACTTCTGCATACTTATTAACTAATTCTTTAATTTTCATCATGCTTTAAGTCCATCTCTTTCTTCCATTCATCTTGAATTTGATTTTTTTGCTCATTTTCTTTTTCAGAATATTCTTGAATAAAGTATACCGGTCTTTCCTTGGTTTCTACAAACACACGCCCAAGATATTCTCCGATGATTCCAAGTGAAATAAGTTGAATTCCACCTAAAAATAAAATACCTGCAATCAGCGAAGGATACCCAGCAACCTCTGCACCAAATAAAGCTGTTCGAATAATTTCAACAGCCATATAAATAAAGGCAAACATTGAAATAATGAATCCAATAATAGACCAGATTCTCAATGGCATCGTACTGTAAGAAGTAATTCCATTTAATGCTAGATTCAACAATGCAGATAGTTTCCATTTTGTCTCACCAGCTGCTCTAGGTTCTGCTATATAAGAAATTTCTTTCTTTTTGAACCCTATCCATCCGTACATTCCTTTGGTATAGCGCTCATGCTCTCTCAGTTGTCTTAGTGCCACAATGCATTTTTTATCGAGCAATCTAAAATCTCCAGCTTGTGGATAAACTTTCACCTTAGCTACCTTTTGCAAAAGAGTGTAATAGGTATTAGAAGTCCATTTCTTAAACCAAGTTTCTCCTTCGCGTTCTATTCGAACAGCATAGACATCATCATAGCCTTCTTCCCACCAATGAATCATCTCAGCAAACGTTTCTGGCGGTTGTTGCAAGTCGGCATCAATAATAATGACCGCATCTCCCTTAGCATAATCAAACCCTGCTAACATGGCTGTTTCCTTTCCAAAGTTACGTGATAAATCTACGTATTGAACACGAGAATCTCTTCTCTTAAACTCTTTGATATAGTCCATCGTGCGGTCTTTGCTTCCATCATTCACAAATAAAAATTCAAATGAATATTGAGATAATTCTCCACAAACGGCATCTAATTTTTTATACATCTTGTCAATTACTGCCTCTTCATTATAAGCAGGAATCAATATAGTAATTGTCTTCATTTTTATCGAACCTTTCATTTTCGTACATCGAACCCTACATTACATCCGTTCGTCTCTTACCTAGTATATCTTACAGCAAAATAGACGTCTAATTTGTCGCATTTAAAATGAGAAATTTCTCTTAATGTTCTTCATAATGAACGTTAAAAAGACTTAGAATGAGCTACTCTAAGTCTTTTTTATAATCACTTGCGTTTTATTTAATGATGTAAACAGATTATAACCATTATTTTTTTCATCTACATAATGTTTAAAAAAACAACGAATCGAAATAGCTAGTAGTATGAAGGGGAAAATATACCAAGATACATGATAAGTTGAATAATCACCTAAACGCAACGTGTAAAGCAATATAAACATAAAAAATGAACTAGTTAATGAAATAATACCATTCAGAATTCTCATATATGCTCCTTTTTAATCCTATTTTTAGTAAAATGAAAAATAACTTTTTCCATATTTTGTAAAGGTATTCATTTTATATAATACTAGAAATAATAAAAAAAGAATATACAAAAAAACCCTTGAACAGTTGCTGTTCCTAAACCACTAAACTCCCATTTATTGGCTTAAAAACAACATTATTCAAGGTTCTCTACTAAATTTTAATGAACCAACAAACTATTTTTTAACCTTCCCCTTTTTCAAAAGAAGGATATAAGGTCATCCCACCGTCAACGAAAAGTGTTGTTCCAGTTACATAACTTGATTCATCAGAAGCCAGCCAAGCCGCAGCTGCGGCAACTTCTTCAGGTTTTCCGATATAGTTCATTGGGATCATATTCAAGGTCTTTTCTTTTTCTTCTTCATTTTCAAATTTTTCTGCATTGATCGGTGTGTTGATTGCTCCAGGAGCAATACTATTCACTCGAATACCTTTATGCGCGTATTCTAATGCAATTGTTTCATTGAACAATTTTACTCCACCTTTGCTAGCTGAGTAATGTGCAAATGTTGGCCAAGGAATCCGTTCATGAACGGAAGATAAATTGATGATATTTCCTTTTTTATTCTTTTCTAAGAAATGATTTAAAGCTGCTTTAGAGCCAAGAAAGACCCCAGTCAAGTTCACATTAATCACTTTATCCCAGTCTTCTAACGTTAACTCATGAGTAGATACTTTATTCTCCATTCCAGCATTGTTGATCCACACATCTAAATCGCCAAAATTAGAAATAGCTGCATCTAGTAAGGCTTTCACTCCATCTTCACTACTGACATCAGCCTCGACTGCCACAGCTTCTCCGCCAGCTTTTTTTAGTTCTTCTACCGTTTCTTCAGCGCCTTCTTTATCACTATGGTAGTTAATGACAACTTTCATTTTTTCTTCAGATAACCGTCTGGCAATAGCATTTCCGATTCCTTTAGAACCACCTGTAACCACCGCAACTTTACCTTTTAACCCGTTATACATCTAACCCCTCCTATAGTTTTCATGACTGAATGAATGTCTTATAGTTAGTATAGCTCAATAAAAAACCAGCGTCTATTTTCGGCCCTCGGCGTCAAAAATCTTTATTCCAAAAAAAATACCTTCAATGTTAAACAAAAAGAGTTGCCAACCATATGAATAGCTTTTATAAAAAACAAGAGTAAAATAAAAGTGAGGCTTGTGTTCTATTACAAAAAGGTGGTGTTTAAATTGAAATTAATTTTTGTGCGACATGGATTAAGCGAATGGAATAAATTAAATCAATTTACTGGGTGGATGGATGCTGATTTAAGCGAACAAGGGTATGAAGAAGCACGTAAAGCAGGACAAAAAATCAAAAATGCCGGCATCAATTTTGATTTTGCTTTTACTTCTGTTTTGAAAAGAGCCATCAAAACGTGCCATATCGTCTTAGAAGAATCTGATCAACTATGGGTACCAGAAGTAAAATCATGGCGCTTAAATGAACGTCATTACGGATCTTTACAAGGTTTGAATAAACAAGCGACTATCGAAGAATTTGGTCCGGAACAAGTTCAAATTTGGCGTCGTTCGTATGATACACTGCCTCCTCTATTAAAACCTGATGATCCAAACTCTGCATTAAACGATCGCCGTTATGCTAATCTTCAAAAAAGAACCATTCCAATGGGAGAAAGTCTAAAAGTTACTTTAGAACGTGTGATACCTTTTTGGGAAGACCATATCGCACCCGCTATTTTGGATAATAAAACCGTACTGATCGCTGCTCATGGAAACTCTATCCGGGCTTTGATCAAGTATTTAGAAGAAATATCAGATGACGAAATCATGGCATTAGAAATTCCAACTGGCCAACCTCTCGTTTATGAACTGAATGAAGAATTGATCGTAACCAAGAAATATTATTTAGACTAAACAAAAAGCAATCATTTCCTTTTAGGAATTGATTGCTTTTTCTATCTATCCTTCTACATATTTCTTTGATTCACAGTTGCTTCGCATCTAGCTATTTCAGTTAACGCTTTTTCTAAATGGTCTTTATGCCATTTCGTTCCAGCAGCAACTTTATTTATTTTTAAAGGCATAACTCGTTCGCCCGCTGTAAATGTTACCTTGTGTAATAAAGCATTTTTACCCACTTCGACCGAGTCTAATTCTTCAAATGTCATGATGATTGGTTCTTTTTTTGAATCCATTTTTCCGGTTATTTTATGAACTGGCAATAAAATAACTTTATCTTGTTCCATACATAAAATAAAATAAGACCCTTTTGCCAACTGTGCATATGCTCCAAACAGCACTAAAGATCCTGTAGAAGGCATAATTTGTGCCCACACTGCTGTGCTTTCTGTCATTGGACTCAATAAACCGTTAACTTCTAAGTTAGCTAATATCTCTTTTTCTGATAACATTAATCCCATTTTATTCACTCCTCCATTATTTCTATCCTTACCTTAAAAACAACCATTAAATGTAACGAATTATTGAACAAATTATAACATTTTTATTAAACTATCCCTATTTTTAACTATTATTTGGTATATACCTTTACTAAATTAAAATAGTGTTGTACTCTTGTACCGCAATAACTTCATATATAAAACAGGAGGCATTTTAAGATGAACTTAAATTTTACTGATGAAGAATCTCGTGATATAGAAAATATTGTGAATTATCTAACTTTAACAAAAGAAGAATACTTTTTAAATCTCCACAAAAAAATATTATCACTAAATCAGCTTTACATGACAATAAAAACTTCAGATTGTTTATTGAAGATTATCACCATATGTTGGAGAATTTACATGATTACAACTTCACATTAAAAGATATGATTGAGCATAATCATGATACCAAAGTGAATGATGCTATTCTATATTTTCTGGATACGACTATTAAAGACCCTATGGTACTTGCTCAAATATACGAAATCTATAAAAAACAAAATGAAAAAGGTTCTTCTTCTTTTAGAAAACAAACCAAATCATTGCGTGTAAATTAACAAATAAAAATCAATTGAAATTCAAATTTTCCACTCAATCAAGTGCCCTTTTCTATACTAAAAGAAGCTTAACATGTTAGAATCATGTTAAGTATACTCTAGGGGGGATGATTAGTCATGACAGAAAAAACACTTGTATTGATCAAGCCAGATGCAGTAGAGCGAAACCTAATTGGGAATATTTTAATAGAATACGAAAGAAATGGTTTGAAAATTCTTGATATGAAATTAATAAAAGCTTCTATAGAAGTAGCAGAAAAACATTATGCAGAGCATAAAGAAAAACCATTCTTTAGTCGATTGGTTTCTTATCTTACAAGAAGTCCTTTAGTTGTGCTTATATTAGAAGGCGAAAATGCCATCAGTCGAGTTCGATCATTGAACGGGACAACAGATCCTGGTAAATCTCCAGACAATACCATTCGTGCTCTTTATGGACTTAGCCTGTCTGAAAATACCGTTCATGCTTCTGACTCGCAAGAAAGTGCCGATCGAGAACGTGCCATTTGGTTTGGTTAAATAAAAAACGGCTCTTAATTTAAAAAGATTCACCAAGTTTTAAACTTGGCGAATCTTTTTATGTTAAGAAATATTATAGCTTTCTAATTAAATAACTTTTGAAATTATCTCATTAAACTGCTTTTCATTAAAGTATAGATTGTATCTCTTAGCGGTTTGTTTAGCAGACTTTAGTATCTCCATATTAATAGATTCCATGAAAATCTCAGTTCCACCAACTAAAACTGGTGTCCATTTATCTAAATAGTTCAACTGAAAACTTTTTAGTATAGATCTTTTCCCTTCATATTTACTCCAATCCCCTAATGAATTACATTGATATCCTAATTCAATATACCAGAAAGCAACTAGAATATTCTTTAACATCACTGTACATGACTCACAGTAGTTGTATTCCTTACGTTCTTTTCGACGATATAGTTCATGAAAAAAAGCAAAATATTTAGAAAGTAATTCGTCAAATTCATTTTGTATAATATGATAGACTAATTTTTCAGATTTACTTTTCATTGTATTTAGATAACCTTTATTATCAAAAATAATAAGTATATTTTGCATCCAAATACTAGGCGTTAAATCTATTTTATTATAAACAAAAATATCTAATTTTATGAAATTGTTAAAATGAATTACAGCATAAGAACGTGTTTCCGTTTCAATAAATGATATATCGCTAAGTTCATCTATAAAAAGCTGAATAAACTTATCTTTTGAGTATGATTCTTTGAGTAAAATTCTTAAATCTATGTCTGAAAAAGGGTCTTCATTTTGTGCCGCTATAGAGCCTCTAAGAAAAATACCATCTATTCCCGAAAAAATCTGAACCTTTTGAATTAACACTTTTAAAAGTTCATGTCTGCTTCTTATGAGCTCCTCTTTCTTCATAATTCACCTTCCTTTTATTTTCTCTCTCGTTGCTCTATTAAATGATAAATGAAGCAATGAGAGAGAAATTTTTCCATAAAAAGCTACTCCATCTCCACCCTAACCAATCCATCTTTCTTCAACTCATACACTTGGTCACAAACTTCTTTTAAAAACATCCGGTCATGTGAAATAGTAATGATGGAACCTTTGAAGTTTTTAAATAATTTTCTAAGTTCTGGTTGGGATAACGGTGAGAAGTTTCGTGTAGGCTCATCTAAAAGCAATACATTCTGTCCTAATAAATCAATTTTCAGTAGTAACAATTTTGCTTGCTGTCCTCCTGAAAGCGACTGGATTGGGTGATGCATTTCATCTGTCGTAAACCGCATACTTCCTAGATAAGTCATCACTTGAGTGCGTTCTTCACTGTCTCCAGTCTCTCTAAGAAATTCAACCGGTGTTTCATCCAATCTTAAATAATCAGCATAGTTTTGCGGCATATATCCAGCTGAGATATCTGTGCGCTGGCTTAGTTCTGTCCATAATTGCTTCAGTAATGTGCTTTTACCTACCCCATTTTGCCCGATGATCCCTATTTTTTGAGGAGCTCTAACTAGCAAATTCAATGAGCGAGCTAAAACTTTATCCCCCAATTTCACACTCTCATCTTCCAAATGGAGAATGGTCTTATTTGCAGGAAGAGTTTTAGTCTTTGAGAATTTCACTAAGATTGCATCTGCTTTTAGCGGAATATCTTCAAAGTTTTCCTTTTCACGTTCAAAACGTTTCCCCATAGATTTTACTGCATGCATTTTCTTTTTGAGTAAGCGTCCTCCAGCTGGATCCTTCCTTGAAATGGTTCCTTGTGCGTGGTGCACACTACTTTCAACTTGTCGGTATTTTTCCATTTGATTCTGGTGTTCTTCGCGCTGCTTATTAGCGACTTGAGATTGATGTTCATAGCGTGCTTCTTTTTGTTCAATGTATTCTTTGTAGGGTAAATTGGATACTGTTGCAACTGGGATCGTCTTATGTCGTAACAACTCAATTTGAATAACTTTGGTCGCTGTAGCGGAAAGTAAAGACTCATCATGAGAAATGAAAACAATTGTTAGTGGTGTAGATTTGATAAAGTGCTCC
>NZ_JBEMBC010000072.1:0-13662 GCF_040274425.1 Carnobacterium sp. | reverse complement strand
TACGCAAAAAAATACCCCCAGTATAGTAAAGTAGAATTTTTATTATTTCTACTGTCTACTATATTGGGAGCATATCAGATGCCTAGGACCTTTTATTCTATCTGTCGTTTCTTTCCGATAACTTAAAATGTTTTATTCATTTTACGCATAATGAATTTTTGAAGTTCAACTACTATAAGAATAGTAAGAGATAGTCCAATAGCGATCATCCAATGCGTCATACTGATAGCAACTAAGTTAAAAATACCAGCTAAGAATGGTACAGTAGTCACTATAGTAATCAATGCAATTGAGAGCATTGCTAACCAGAACAAGTTCATGTTGGATGTGATCCCAACTTTGAATATAGATTCTTTGCTACGTGCATTGAAAATGTGCAGCACAGAAGACCAACCAAGAATTAAGAAAGCCATTGTTTGACCAACGTCATGACTTGCGGTAATCGTAGAATCAATATCAATAAATGAACCCACGTAGAAACCAATAAGGGTCGTAATAGTGAAGGTTAAAGCTGCAATTGCAATATTCCGATAGCCGCCTTTAGCGAAGATGCTTTCACCTTTAGCTGTTGGTTCATTAGCCATAATAGTCGGATCAGCTTTTTCTTTGCTTAATGCAAAACCAGGAATTCCATCTGCTACCACATTAACAAATAGCAATTGGATAGCAATGACCGGTAAGCCCCAGCCCATAATGACAGCAATTAACATAATGAGAATTTCTGAAATGTTACATGATAATAGGAAATAAACGGTTTTTTTGATATTCTCATAAACACGTCTGCCTTCTTCAACAGCATGAACAATGGTATCAAATTTGTCATCGGTTAAGATCATGTCAGAAGCACTTTTAGCTACCTCGGTACCGGTAATTCCCATGGCAGTACCAACATCAGCCGCTTTTAAAGCTGGGGCATCATTGACACCGTCTCCGGTCATGGCTACAACGTCCCCATATGATTGCCAAGCTTTAACGATTCGAATCTTGTCTTCAGGAGAAACACGTGCATAAACGGAATAATCTCGAATTGTTTCTTTTAGTTTTTCGTCTGAAAGTTTACCTAATTCAGCACCTGTGATTGCTTTATCGCCTTCTTCAAAAATACCGATTTGTTTAGCGATAGCAGAAGCTGTAGCAGCATGGTCACCAGTAATCATAATGGTTTTAATACCGGCTGACTTGGCTTCTTTAACTGCTTGGATACTTTCTTCTCTTGGAGGATCAATCATTCCAACGATCCCAGCGAATGTAATCCCATCTTCAAGTTCTTCGGGAGTTAAATCTTCTGGAAGTGTATCGTATGTTTTATATCCAACAGCGATAACACGTAAAGCATCATTAGCAAATGAGTCATGGATATCTCGTGCATTTTGACCTACTTCATCTGTAATA
This sequence comes from Carnobacterium sp., assembly GCF_040274425.1. Taxonomy (NCBI): domain Bacteria; kingdom Bacillati; phylum Bacillota; class Bacilli; order Lactobacillales; family Carnobacteriaceae; genus Carnobacterium; species Carnobacterium sp. The sequence goes on along the minus strand of NZ_JBEMBC010000072.1, from coordinate 12,270 downwards.
GACGAAAATTCAACTGGTAAACGATCAAAAGCCCCTTTAGTAATGGAAATGTAATGACCATCTATCTCATGAACAGTCGTCATCAACTTACGACTAGAATCAAAAGGTATCTCATGTACACGTGGGTAAGACTCATCTAAATCATCTTTTTGCAGTCCTTTTTTCTGTAGCAAGCGGATAATCGCTGTTTCAGTAGGATCTCCACTAATAACTTCCTCGCCATCACGATCTTCAATAGTCGCATTTGAGGCTAGGCTCATCATCTTAAGAACCCATTTTTCATCATCACCAAACTCATTTTTTACATCTATTGGTTCATGAGGAAAAGCCCAAAGCTTTTGAATGGTCATTTGATTTTGAGTTAATGTTCCTGTTTTATCTGAAGCAATAACAGAAGCACTACCCAGTGTTTCAACGGAAGGGATAGTTCGGATAATCGCATTACGATTTACCATGTTTTGTACACCGTTAGCTAAGGAAATAGTTACGATGACGGGTAATGTCTCAGGTACAGCTGCAACAGCAAGTGATACAGCAGTCATTAGGCTAAGGATAAATGCTTCTCCTTGAAGGAAGCTTAAAGTGAAAATAATAACCCCAGCAATTAAAGCTATAACACTTACTTGTTTTCCTAAACTATCCATTCTAGATTGTAAAGGTGTTTTTCCTTGTTTGGTACTGTTCAATAAGTTTGCAACAGAACCCATTTCTGTTTCCATACCAGTTGTTACGACGATAGCTTTTGCTCGTCCATTGGTGATCAAGGTTCCAGAAAAAACCGTATTAAATACATCACCAACAGGACTGTCTTCTTCAACTTCTGCATTTTCGTCTTTTTCAACAGGCACACTTTCACCAGTTAATGCAGACTCTTCGACTTGTAAATCACCACTAGAAATTAAACGAGCATCTGCAGGAATTTGATCACCTGCTTCTAAAAGTATAATATCTCCTGGTACTAACTCTGCAGCGTCAATAACGTCTTCTTGACCATCTCGTATAACGCGTGCTTGTGGAGCAGATAGACTCTGGAGTGAAGCCAAAGCTTTTTCAGCTTTTCCTTCCTGCCTAAGAGCAATAACAACATTGATGACAATAATAGAGAAGATTACAATAGGTTCTGAGAAATCGTCGGGGTGTTCAGTAATGGCGATATACGTGGAGATAATTCCGGCAAGGATCAAGATGATAACGGTGACATCCTTTAATTGATCAAGAATCTTTGAAAATAAAGAAACACTTCCTTCTTCATCAAATTGGTTGGCACCAAATTGTTTTTTGTGTTCTTCTACTTCCTTCGGGGATAACCCTGTTTCTGCGTTACTGTTGAGCTGTGATATAATGGAATCTAATTTTTTTGTTCTAAAATCCATAACATTCCTCCTAATAAGTATTTTTAACAAAATAGATGTAACAAGTAAGTTAGACAAGCAACCACTTGTTTGTTTCTATAAGTATACCAATGTTTTTTTGCCTTTGTCAAGTTAGGAGCTTGAAAAAAAGTAAGTAATATTAAAATATTAGTAGGGCAGTATTATTTTAGGCAAAAAAAAACCACCCATATAAAAAGGGTGGTAAAGGAGTCATTGCCATTTACTTTGGAGGAGAAAAGGCAATATAAAAAGTTGGTTGTTATTGGTATAAGTAAACTATAACGATAAGTTATGAAGAAAATGTGATGAAATTTATATATATATCTTAAGGTAATGATAAAAGATAAAAAAGCTATCTCAATTAAGAGATAGCTAAGGGGATAAGACTCTTTTCAATAGGGGGAGAAAAGAGAGTGAAAATAAATTCAGTTTTATTTAAACAACATTTATAGTTTATCATAAGCAATTAAACATCCTATGATAAACAAGTAAAAAATTTAATGGAATTAAATTAAAAATTACTTATTTAATCATTACTTAGCTAAAGCGTTCACGATTGCTTTATTAAAAGCGAGAAGGTCTTCAGGTGTACGGCTGGAAATGATGCCGCTTTCGTCTTCCACAACTTCGCTGTCCTCAAATAATGCACCTGCATTTTTTAAGTCGACGCCCACTTGTTTAACAGCAGTCATTCTTTTGCCTTTAACAACTTCAGCGTTAATAAGAAGTTGTGGACCGTGGCAAATTGAAAAAATAGGTTTTTTAGCATCAGCGAATGCCTTAGTAAAAGCTAAAAATCGATCATCCGCTCTTAATTGATCTGGTGAAAAACCACCGGGAATCAATAGTGCATCGAACTCTTCCGGTGAAACATCATCAATACCTTTATCAATGGTAATGGTGGTTTCTCCTTTTTTACCTGTAACAGTATTTCCTGCTTTTTTTTCGATAGTGATTACTTGATGACCTGCATTTGTTAAAGCATCTTTTGGAGAAGTGAATTCGACATCTTCAAATAAATCGGTCACAACTGTTGCAATTTTCTTTCCCATGTATAATCCCTCATTCCTTAAAATTTTAACTATAATAAGTGTAACGCAGACCAAAAGTGTCTTCAAGTAAAAGGCCTTTTCTAGATATAGAGAACGCTAACACAAGCTTATCTTTTTTACCAGATACATGTTATCATAAGACAATAACATGTAGGATGGAGTTGAAAAGAGATGAATATTGCATTTATTGCTCATGATAAGAAAAAAGATGAAATGGTAAAATTAACCACAGCTTATCGAGAAATTATCAAAAATCACCAAATATTTGCGACAGGAACTACCGGACAGCGAATTATTGAAGCAACTGGTTTAGATGTTCATCGCTTTAAATCAGGTCCACTTGGTGGAGACCAACAAATTGGGGCATATGTGTCGGACAATAAAATAGATTTAGTTATTTTTTTGAGAGATCCGTTAACGGCGCAACCGCATGAACCGGATATTTCAGCGTTGCTCAGATTATGTGATGTTTATGAGATCCCTTTAGCAACAAACCTCGGAACGAGTGAAGTTTTATTAAGAGGCTTAGGAAATGGGTTTATCGAATGGCGCAAAACGCAACGAGAAGCTCAAATAAAAGAGCTAAAAGAGTATGAATAAAAAGATAGAGCTGGGACAATTTCCCAGCTCTATCTTTTTATTTACAAGCCACATTTTAGTTGAGCATTACAGTTGGTACAAGTGTTACAACCGCCTAAATCTTCTACTGTTCCTTGGCGACAGATGGGACAAGTATCTCCAACTTCATTTCCATACTTATGTTCTTCGCTAATAGAAGCTACTTGAACCGTTTTTTGTGCTGAGGGTGATAATTCTTCTTTTGTTTCTTCATCCCATATTGTTTCTTCAGCTTTTAAAGTCAAGACTTGTGAGTCACGGCTACCATCTACATAAACTGTACCGCCTTTTGCTCCGCCTTTATAAAGCCGTTCATAAATGGATTGAACTTGTTCCACTGTATACCCTCTAGGAGCATTGACTGTTTTTGAAATAGAACTGTCAATCCATCGTTGAATCGTACATTGAACATCAACATGAGCTTCAGGTTTTAGACTCATTGCGGATACGAATTGTTTTGGCAACTGTTCAGGATCTGTTTCTGGGTGATAATCTAGGTATTCTTGAACGATATCTGCTTTTACTTCGATAAATTTACCCAAACGTCCGCTTCTAAAATAACTGAAAGAGTAGTAGGGTTCAAGTCCGGTGGAAACACCGACCATGGTACCTGTCGAACCGGTTGGAGCGACCGTTAATAAATGCGAATTGCGTATCCCATATTTCATAACACCTTCATGGATATGTTTTGGCATTTTCTTCATATAACCAGACTGAAGGAACTTTTCTCTTAGTTTAATGGTCTCTACATCAGTTTCTCCAATTAAAAAAGGAAAACTGCCTCGTTCTTTTGCTAATTCAATAGAAGCCTCATAGGCAGAAACCGCAATAACTTCAAATAGTTGGTCTACTAGTTTGTTGCCTTCATGAGAACCGTACTCTGCGCCACAATAAATCAATAAGTCAGCGAGTCCCATAATGCCTAAACCAACACGGCGTTCACTTAAAGCTTGTTTTTCGTTCTCAGCTAAGAAGTAAGGGGTAGCATCAATCACGTTATCTTGCATACGGACACCGACTTGAACGGTCTGTTTTAATTTATCAAAGTTAATTGTTCCAGATTTCTTATCGGCCATTTCAGCTAAATTGACAGCAGCTAAATTACAAACAGAATAAGGAGCAAGAGGTTGCTCGCCACACGGATTAGTAGCAACGACTTTTTGACCGTACGCGGAAGCATTCGTCATCTGATTTGCATTATCGATAAAGAAAATGCCGGGTTCAGCAGCGTAAGTTGCGCAAATAGTAATGAGCTTCCATAATTCACGTGCGGGTATAGTCCGATACGTATGAACATCATGTCCTGAAGACTCCCAATCACGGACATCGCCAATTTCTGACCAATGAGTATTGTATTCTTCCATTTCCTCTGGGCTGTATGTTTCTACGGCAGGAAAACGGAGAGGGTAATCTGCGTCTTTTTCAACGGCTTCCATAAAATCTTTTGTTAAACAAACGGATATATTTGCTCCAGATAAAAAGTCTGAATTGTGTACGCTATACGTGCCGCCTTCGTTTAATTTAGCAGCAGCTTCTTTAATCATGGTAGCATCGAATCCACCATAGCCGGGTACATGATTGTAATTTAAAATACTTTGATACATAGCGATCTCGCGTTCAGTAAAGGGAATAAATTTTAATTTCTCATTGGCCAATTTCTTTATCTGATCGTCTGTTGTATTTTCAATCAAATAACGTAGAATACGAGGATTCTGCATTTTTGAAATAATGAACTCAAGAATATCTGGATGCCAGTCAGCTAACATGATCATTTGTGCTCCACGACGACTGCCTCCTTGTTCCACCAAATGAGTCAACTTAGCGATGTCATCTAACCATGAAACAGCTCCTGATGATTTGCCATTCACACCACGTGCTAGTGTATGACGTGGTCGAAGTGTAGAACCGTTTGTTCCAACGCCGCCCCCACGGCTCATGATCTCCATCACTTGTTTTCGATGATCTGAAATGCCTTCGCGCGAGTCAGGTACAAATGGCATCACATAGCAGTTGAAGTAAGTGACATCGGTTTTTGAGCCTGCACCATATAAAACGCGACCTGCAGGAACAAAATTCAAATTCTTTAGTTCCTCATAAAAAGCAGTATAAGCAACTTTTCTTTTTTCGGGAGTTGCTTCGATAGCGGCTAAACCTGTTGCGTTTCGTTTTGCAATTTGTTCGTAAAAGATTTCAAGTGGTTTTTCAATCACATCTAAGCTGCAAGTGATCAGTCCTGTTTTTTGTTCATGCTCCTCTTCAATGGATCCTCGGAATTCCTCATCAATTAAAATTGAAGCAGTGTGGTTAGAATAGTTGATGCTTGTAACAAATCCCGTACCTCTTGTAGGGTATTGAGGGTCAGCTTTAATCGTTAAAACAACTAAGTCTCCGATAGAAAGAGTAGACTTAGAAATGTCTTTAAATGAATAACGATCTAGCATAACTAAACGTGAAACACCTTTATAGGTTAAACTCATATCATCCGTTATCGGATGTACTTGTGGAAAAGCTTGGATAGCCTCATTTAATTTGTGGATATTTAGGTGCATGTTTGTAGAGGTATTTGCAATCATAGGTATCACTCCTTAATAATGTATGTAAATCAATAGATAGTTATAAATTTTCTATATGTTGTTATACGGGTTTTATTTTACACTATATATAGTGTTTTTGCATTAAAAATCAAGCTAGAAAATATAAAAAAATAAAAAGATTGAAGCGAAAACAACTCGCTTCAATCTTTTTCAGAAAACAAATAAAAAATAGTTGATGTTAATGTTCGTCATTTAAAAAATCAAGTGCATAGTTTACGTGTAATTCTGTAGCGATAGCTAATCCGCGTTCATCAATATCAAAATTTTCGTGATGATGTCCATACCACGTCTCCGGATTAGAAGGGTCTTTTGTTCCAACACGAGCATAAACCCCTTCAGAAATAGCTAAAAAGTCAGCGAAATCATCTGCTCCTAAGCTTTTTGGATTATCTTGAATGATATTTTTTGCGCCTACAATGTCAGCTCCAACACGAGCTGCACGACTTGCAGCAGTTTGGTGGTTGATAAGTGGAGCAGCCGCATCGTAATTTTCAAATTCAACTGTAGTACGATGAGCTGTTGCAACATCTCGTGCCACACGTTCAACAGCCTCTAATACAAATTGGCGCGTAGTATGGCTGAAAGTACGAACGGTTCCTTCAAGAGAAGCTTCATTGGCAATGATATTGTAACGAGTACCGGCATTCAATACGCCTACAGCAACCACGACATTATCTAAAGGGCTAACTTCACGAGCAACAATGCTTTGTAATTCGATAGTAATGGCCGCTGCGGTTAGTAGAGCATCTCTTCCTAAATCAGGTCTAGCAGCATGGCCGCTTTCACCGGTCACTTTGATTTTGAAAATATCACAAGAAGCATTTGTAGGACCTGCAGTAGAAACAATTTTTCCAGTTTCAATAGAGGAATCCACATGGATACCGAAAACTTGATCGATATTGTTAACAAATCCGCCAGTAACAAATTGTCTTGCACCGGCGCCGATTTCTTCAGCTTGTTGGAAAGCTAATTTGATGGTGCCTGCAAAATCTGCTTCATGATTTTTTAAAATTTTTGCGGCCCCTAATAAAGCTGAGGTATGACCATCATGGCCGCAAGCATGATGTAAACCTTTTTTAGTTGATTTGTAAGGCTTATCTTTAGCATCTTCTAATTCAAGAGCATCAATATCTGCCCGTAAAAGAATTGTTTTACCTGGTCCTTTTTTACCAATGATAGTTCCGAGAGCTCCAGTTTCACCTACAGATTCGTAAGGAATTGCTAATTTATCTAATTCATTTTTGATGAATTTAATCGTTTCATATTCTTTTAAACTTGGTTCAGGGTGTTGATGAAGATAACGGCGTAACGCAATAACCTCTTGAGCTCCTTGTTGAACTTCTTCGTGTAATGTAGATTGAGTAAGTAATGTTGTCATAATTCATCGTCCTCTCTAATTTGGTTGGCTTTTATTCTTTATACTCATTTACCATACTGGAATAGAAGAGCCTTTTGACGTTTCGGCAATCACTTCTTTTGTATCTTCAGCCTGATAAGCTTCTATAATTTTTTGAAATACTTCATTATCTTTGTCTTCATCTCTTGAAACAATCGCATTGTAATAAGGGTCCGATGATTCAGTAACTGGTTCTAAGAAAACAGCATCTTCAGTGGGAATGAAGCCTGCATCAACAGCCATTCCACTATTGATAACGGAAGCAGTCACATCATCTAAAGCACGAGCAGTTTGAGAAGAATCTAATGTTTCGAATGTTAAGTTTAAAGGATTAGAGGTAATGTCTTCGACTACAGGAATTTGTCCTTTCGAAGGATCAACCTCAATTAAACCTGCTGTTTGAAGCAAGAGTAATGCTCTTCCTTCATTAGATACATCATTTGGAATAGCGATCACATCGTTTTCTTTTATTTCTGAAACGTCTTGAATACTTGATGAATAAATACCAAGAGGAGCGATAACCGTATCAGCAATAGCGACTAGATTTTCTCCATGGTCTTCGTTAAAAGAATCCATGAAAATCTTCGTTTGAAACGAGTTTAAATCTAATTCTCCCTCAGCAAGAGCGACATTCGGCGTAGCGTAATCTGTAAATTTAACCAGTTCGATCTCAATATCATCTGCAGCTAATTTTTCTTTTACGAAATCCCATACTTCGTTTACTTCGCCAACAACACCAATTTTAATGGGTTCAGATGCTTTTGCATCTGAAGCAGTATCTGTTCCACAAGCTGTTGTTACCAGTAGTCCTAATGCTAACGTTAACCCTAAAAAACCTTTTTTTAATCTTTTCATCTTTTTTTCCTCCAATGTCATCTAGTGACTCGTTTTTTTAACTAAAGCATTTCCAATAAATTGACTAATAAAAACAATGAGTAAAATTATAACGGTTGCGACTAATGTCACATCATTCTGGAAACGATTGTACCCTCGAGAGATGGCTAAATTTCCTAAACCGCCACCGCCAATTGCTCCAGCCATAGCTGTTAAACCAATCAAGTTAATAATGGTTACAGAAGAGACCCGAATAATGGCTGTTAAACCTTCTTTTAAATAAACACGAAAAATGATTTCTAAAGGGCTGGACCCCATGGATTGAGCAGCTTCAATAACACCTGGATCAACTTCTAGAAGAGCATTTTGAATTTGCCTAGCAAAGAAAGGCACGGTTCCAATGACCAAAGGAACAATAGCCGCGGTTGTTCCAATTGATGTATCAACAAGAAAGCGGGTAAAGGGAACAACTAAAGCCATCATAATAATGAATGGCAATGAACGAAAAAGGTTAACGATTTGATCGAGCAAACCGTAAACTCGCGGTCTTTCTAAAATACCACCGCGGTCTGTTACAACAAGAATGACTCCTAAAATTAAACCAAGGATACCAGCAATCAATCCTGTAACAGTTACCATGTACAATGTTTGTAAAGTACTTTCAATAATTTCATCTTTTAATGGAATAACATTTTCAAAATAGGTTGTAAGAAATTCAGTCATAGTCGTTCACTCCTTAAACAATATAGTGTTCTTTTTTTAATGGGATAACTTGTTGGTGATGGTGAATCAAGGTTACTTTTACATTTTTAGACTTTAAATAGGCAAGGGCGTTGTCTCTGCGGCCTGGTTCGCCACTTAAGATAACAATCAGATTGCCGACAGGCGTTTCTTGTAAAATCTCCACATTTCCAAATAAAATATTGGTGGTAACTCCAAAACGAGTAGTCAGTGTAGCAATCAATGGATCACTTGTACTTGCACCAACGTAAGAAATATTAGCTAAGACATCATTAGTCTGCAAATCGAGTAATGTAGGATGTTTTAAGATGTTTTCTAGCGCTTGATCCACATGAGTTGAAGTGTTGATGAACTCTTTTGTGATCCTTTCTTTAGGCTCTGTGAAAATAGAAACCAAATCACCTTCTTCAACAACATGACCATTTTCCATGACAGCTACTTTGTTGCAAATTTCTTTTACGACTTGCATCTCGTGGGTGATGATGACGATTGTTAGTGCTAATTTTTTGTTCAACTCTTTTAATAATTCTAGAATTGAAAGGGTTGTTTTCGGATCTAAGGCACTTGTGGCTTCATCGCATAATAAGACTTCAGGATCGTTGGCTAAAGAACGAGCAATAGCTACACGTTGTTTTTGTCCACCAGATAATTGAGAAGGGTATGCAGAACTTTTATCGGTTAATCCTACAAGCTGTAATAACTCTGCAACTTTTTCTTTGATCTGTGATTTAGTTAAACCCGATTTTCTTAAAGGGTAAGCAACATTTTCAGCAATTGTGCGAGACCCCATTAGGTTGAAATGCTGGAATATCATCCCGATTTTTTTGCGCGCAGCTCGTAACTGTTTTGGTTTTAAACTTAATAAATCTTGATCTGAAACGATTACTGATCCTTCTGACGGCCGTTGAAGAAGGTTGATGGTACGGACTAAAGTGCTTTTTCCAGCACCGCTATAGCCGACAATTCCGAAAACATCTCCTTTTTCAATAGTTAACTGAACATTTTCTACTGCTTTTATACTTGTTTCTTTGCCTTCAAACGTAACGCTGACATTGTTTAGTGTGATCATATATATTCCTCCTTAAAATAGAAAAAGCATTCGCCCATTAACCTACTGCTGTAGATTAAAGGACGAACGCTTTACCGTCGTGTTACCACCTTTATTTGAGTTGTTCTCGCAAACAACTCCTTATCAAGTACGAGAAGATTGCTTCTGATACTCTAGCACTGTAATGGGTGCGCCCATGATAGCCTAATGTTTAAAACACTTGGTATCCCACTCAGAGGCCATTTTCTTTTTACTCCTGCAAACCTGTTCTCAGCATTCAGGCTCTCTGTTTTTGCATTCTATAAAAATACTTTTCTCTTCATTGCGTTTAGTTATGAAATTTTAAAAATAAAAAAAGTCCTTACAAAGAAACGAAATCGTTTCTTTGTAAGGACGAAAGTCAGTTATCTGCTTCGTGTTACCACCTTAGTTTATAAGTACATTGCTATACTTACCTTATCCAGTACATCAGACTATATCGCCTTTTTATACTGTGACACTGTAACGGGTGTTCCCGTAGAAAGCTGACACATTTTTAAAAGTGCTTCGCTAACTCCACTCAAAGACCATCTTCGGTTCAATCTGACTAACCCATTTTCAGCAGCTTACTGGGTTCTCTAAAATAGACAGGTATAAACGTACTCTTCTTTTCATAGTGTTTTATCATTTTTTTACCATATATTTAACTTGTTCTTAATATACAGAAGAAAAAAGTGATTGTCAATAACTAAATCTATTTTAAAAGAATTTAGTTTAACTAGTGGTATTCGCTACTATCCCAAACAGATAGAATGTGCTATAGTGGATTTGCCTAAAATATCTACTAAATAGTTTGGGCAATATATCAGAGTAGGAGACAAAGCGTTAAGTGTCGTAGGGATGGGATGTTGCCCACGGACGAAAAATTGTTTAGACAATTTGCGGTTTTGTTTTTGCATTCGCTGCATAAGATTTTATGTGTGGAGCTCTTCAAAGGAGATCTTCAAAATGAGTAAGAACAAGTACGATGCAAGAAGTATTTCTAAAATTGGGTTATTGATGGCATTAGAAATCGTATTGACCCAATTTATTTCAATTGAGACACCAATAGTCCGCATTGGTTTTGGCTTTTTGCCAATAGCTATTATTGGGATGCTATACGGCCCTTGGATAGCTGGAATGGCTTCAGCTATCACAGACTTAGTGGGGACGATATTATTTGGGGGAGGAGTCTTTTTCCCAGGATTTGTCTTATCTGCATTTGTCGGAGGAATGATTTATGGTCTGCTTCTTTACAAGAAACCAAAATCATTAAAGAGGATCATTATCGCGATTCTTTTGGTTACCGTGTTTGTGAATTTAGGAATGAATACGATCTGGTTAACCATAATGCTAGATAAAGCTATCTTTGTAATTCTTCCAACACGATTAGTGCAAAACCTTGTTTTAGCACCGGTTAATATCATGCTGTTATACTTCGTTGTGAAGAATAAAACGTTGAGAAAAGCGATCGGAATTGAATAAGGTTTAATTAAATAAACAGCGTAACATCCAAACTAAGACAGCTTAAATTTAAGCTGTCTTTTTTTAGTATATGTACTATAATATGTACAAGATTAGAAGATGAGATTTTAATGAGGGTGGGAATGTGGAATGGTAAGAGAAACATTTGGAATGAAAATTGAGAATCAAGACTATCGTAGGCGTATTGGTGTACATGTTGTGATTTTTGACCCAGAAAAGAAACAAATCTTACTCATTTCGCCTCCAAACGGATCTTTTTTATTGCCAGGGGGAGAGATAGAAGCGAATGAAACGCATGAAGAAACGGCAAAACGGGAATCAATGGAAGAATTAGGTTTTGAGATAGAACTAGGAGAGTTTATCGGTGAAGCAGAAGATTACTATTATTCTAAACATCGTAAGCAACATTATCATAATCCTGCATATTTTTATACGGTCAAATCATGGAAAGCTATTTGTGACCCGCTAGAAGATTTCAATCAATTAGAATGGATGACCCTTTCTGAAGCGTTAAGCAAGTTAAAAAGAGGCAGCCATAAATGGGCTGTACAACAATACGAAAAAACGTATATGAAGATGAGTGAAACAATAGAATAATAAACATGCGAAAGTAGTTGAGCCAAAATTGAACGATAGGTCTGTCGTGTATTATTAGTCAAATGGAAACTAGTTTTATACTTATTTGATCAATAAACCTACTTTATTAGTTAAATGGAAACTTATTTTAGTACTTGTTTAATCAATAAATCTATTTATTAGTCAAACAAAAACTTATTCGGTACTTATTTAATCAATAAACATAAACGAAATCACTTCTCACATTGAATGCGTAGCTAGAAAAGGGCCGTAATACAAAAAGGGAGTTGAGACAAGCGTCTCAACTCCCTTTAATAATTATTTTATTTATCTGCTTCATAAGCAACAGCTGATACGGTTACGTCGATATTGCCACTCGTAGCTTTTGAGTAAGGACAAAAAGCATGAGCTTTTTCTGCTAGTTCTTGCGTGGTTGTGTCATCTTTACCTTCAATTCCAACTTCTAGTTTAACAGCAAGTTTAAACCCATTATCAGTCGGGTCTGAATGCAATTCAACAGTTGCGGTAACTTGGC
>NZ_JBEMBC010000071.1:0-14082 GCF_040274425.1 Carnobacterium sp. | reverse complement strand
TTACAGGGAACAATTTTTATCAGGTATTGCATAAGGTCTCTTTTTTTAAATGTCTTTGACATAGGGTCCATTTTAAACTGTCTTCGGCTTTTTTTATAGATTTTTTTAATTAGATCAAATGGTTTATAGATTTTTCAAATAATCAACGGCATCTTGAAATGTTTTTACAGGTACAATTTTCATATCGGTATCAATTTCTTTTGCTGCATCAAGTGCTTCTTGATAATTAGATTTCATTTCAGGATAATTTTCTTGTATGACTGGATCGATCGTATCATCTGGAGCAAAAAAGATTGTCGCTCCTTCTTCGCTGGCTGCAACAACTTTTTTATCAATTCCGCCAATACGGCCAATTGTGCCATCTGGTTGCATTGTTCCAGTACCAGCAATTTCATTTCCTTTTCGTAAATCCTCATCAATCAACTGCGTATAAATTTGTAAAGCAAACATAAAACCGGCAGATGGTCCTCCAATTTCTCCAGCATCGATAGATACTGGAATATCTGTTTTAATTGACGTATTATCGACTAAAGAAATTCCTAGTCCAGCTTTTTTAGTTTCTTCCATTTCCATTAATTTTCCAGAAGTCGTTTGTTGTTCGCCACTACGTTCATACGTTACTTCAATGACTTGATCAACTTTTTGTTGTTGAACATATTCAATAAATTCAGCTGAACTATCAAAAGACTGGCCGTCCAGTGAAAGAATAGTATCTCCAATCTCTAACTTGCCCTCAAAATTAGACCCTTCCAAAATGGACATGATATAAACGCCATTATACGTCAACTGATACTCTTCTCCAGCAGCCTCATAAGCTTGTTCGATTGCTGAATTGATTGAGCTAGTCATATAATAATTCTGTAGGTTAGTGTATTCTGCATCAGAAGTATTTGTACCAAATAGTTCTTCGGTGGTGAGTCCTTCATGAAAAGGCAAATATTTCATGAAATACGTAAACGGAGTCGCTCTTCTGACCGCAACGGTCGTTAACATAAAATGACCATCTTCTGGGTCTTTTTTGTTGTCAACTTCTACCAATTCGTTCAGCTGCACTGCCGAACCCGGTCCTTCTATATAATAGGGAATAGGGACAAAAACTCCTGCAAGAATAATTACGATCAGTGCAACAAGCAGACCCTTGCGACTCTTTTTTTCTTTAGTATTCATTCCATTCACCCTCTATATACCTAGATTTACTAACAATTTGACTGGGTTATTATATTTTAGCATATTTTTCTATAATGGCCTCATTAACACCCGTGGGAACAAGACTGGAAACATCGCCACCAAACATTGCCACTTCTTTAATTAAGCTTGAGCTTAAAAATCGGTACTTTTCATTTGACATTAAAAATACAGTTTCAATATCTTTATGCTGAATTTTATTCATTGTTGCAATCGTAGATTCATACTCAAAATCAGCATTATTTCGTAGTCCTCTTACCAAAGTGACTGCTCCGATTTTTTTTGCTAATTCTACCGTCAGCCCACCACTATGTTCCGTTACACTGACATTTTCAATATGTTCGACAGCCTGTTTAATAAATGTCATTTTTTCTTCTAGAGAGAATAAAGCATTTTTAGACGTATTAGTCGCAACAGCAATGACAACTTGATCAAATAATTTTGAGGTTCTTTCAACTGTATCGAGATGGCCATTAGTAAATGGATCGAAACTTCCAGGAAATAAAGCGATTTTAGTCATTTTCCTTCCCCATTTCCTTAGTGTATTCATACATTACGATTTGGCTCGCCCCGTAAAATTCTTTTCTAAAGACTTTTGCTCCACCAATATTCTCATTTAATTGGGTCCGCTTGTCCAACTCACAGATAATAATGGCTTCGTCATTCAATAAATCAGAATCAACTATTTTTTCAATTTGTTTTTCAATTTCTTGTTTAGCATAAGGAGGGTCTAAAAATAAGAGATCAAATTTTTTCTTCCGTCTTAATAAGTCGATTGCTCGATTGGCGTCATTTCGATAAATCTCAAATTTTTCTAATTCTTTTGTTACGCTAATATTTTCTTTTATTGTTTTGATGGCTAAAGGATCACGGTCAATTAGTACGGCACTATCCATACCGCGGGAAACTGCTTCGATAGCTAGTCCTCCACTTCCAGCAAACAAATCTAAACAATTTCCACCGTCAAAATAAGGTCCTATGATGTTGAAAATAGATTCTTTTACTTTATCTGTTGTGGGTCTGGTATTGTTTCCTGGGACAGCTTTTAATTTTCTGCCTCCATATTCTCCTGTAATGATACGCATACTTACAACTTCCTTTCAGATTAACTTCCCGCTTAAGAAACCTTCTCACACTATAAAATGCTAAATAAGCCGATGGACTTATAGTATCGACTTATTTAGCATTTTAGTTAGAATACAATCTCGTTAGACATGTTTTCTTCTATTTGTTCTTCATCAACATCTTTTTTTTCTTTTCCAAAAAAATCTTTAAAATCTAAATTAATAAACGGTCTATAGGATAACTCTACTTTTCGAACGAAATGTAAGTCAGCTAATTTTTTTTGCGTCATTTCTACATCGGATTGATTGATATACATCACAACGTATTTCATCCGTCTAGAAGCATAGTGAATCAACCCAAACCGTTTAAGTGTTTTAAAATGTCTTAAACTATAAACCCAAACAATGATCCCTTGTCTCTCATTTGTAGTTAATTCCATATAACCCCTCCTTGATTTAGTAATTTCAACCGTATTGCTTTTTTTCTTTAAAATGTCTTATTTAATGAAGGATCAGCAGCATATCATTCGCACGATAAGCTAGTCCTATTTCTGTCATACCAGCATCCATCAAGAAATTTCGTTCAATTTCAAGACTGAACCAGTTGGTTGCAAGCCATGCAACATCTGTTTCTTGAATCGAATACAACACACGTACCTCATTTAACTCCAACTCTGTCTCTTGTAAGGTAAGCTCTATCTGCTCACTTGTTAGTGTTTGATAGGTTTGATTTGTCTGCTCATCAATAGAGTTAGATTTGTCATCCAGAATAAACGTATCAATTGAAGAATTCTGATTCATAATTGCTTTGTCGGAGCTTTCCGCTTCTGAAAAACTACTTTCCTTATTGGCTTGACGATCCGCAATAATTTGTTCTTCTTGATTTATAAAAATAGTTTCAGCTACGTTAGTTAAAGCATCACTGGGAGTTAGCGCAGAAAGTTCATATCGTTGTCGTAAGATATTTAATATCTCATACACTTGTTTTTGATTAGTTTCATTAATGGCATCTTGTTTTATTTCATCTACCTCAAAAGAGGGAATAAAATGTTTTTTTGAACCATCATCATAGACCCCTAAACGAATTAGCGATGTTGAGTCTAGATAACGAACAGCAATAATTTGATTGGTCGAACGATCCATCATTAATACAGCAAATGTTTGGTTGTCAAAAGCAATCAAAGGTCGATAGTTTAAATCACTTTCTGTTAATTCTAAGGTAACTTGCTCCCCTTGATTCTCTACAGAATAAGTTGGATAAAAACTTGCTAATTGAAATACCTCAGTAATGGACATGCCAATTTTAAATGGAGCTACATCTAATTCTGATCCCAATACAAATAAGTCTGTGATTATGCCATTTTTTACTATTAATTGTGCATAATCTGTTTCATCTTTTCCAAATATCCAGCGTTCTTCTGCATAAACAGTTGGATCGATTCGCATTGGATCGCCAAATTTTTCGGTAAAAGCTGCAATATTTTGACCGACATAACTGCCTAAACCTGCAATTGGAAGCTGTTCAGGCTCTAAATCTGTTGTTTGATAATCAAAAGATTCAGATTGAATAGTTTCACTTTCTTCTTTTGGCGTGATGATGTCTGCTGGATTTCTTGAAATGACTTCTGGCAACCAATAAGTAGCCAGAAGCATAATGAAAATCAGCGGCAAAGATCTTAAAAATGTCTTCACTCATTTAGCCTCCTCAATTTGGTAGCTAAATCATTTTAATTGAACCTTAGTGCTAGTTATCATCATTAAAATGAGTATTACTTTGTTCGTCAATCTATTCGGTTCTAGTTAGCTTTCACTTCAATCAGTAAATCTCCTGTTTCAATAACATCCTCATCTGCAACATAAATCTGATCGATTATTCCTTCGACATTGGCTTTGATCGTTGTTTCCATTTTCATTGCTTCTGTGATGATAATAGGCTGTCCTTGTACTACACGATCGCCCTTTTGTACCAATACTTCCAGTACAGATCCTGGCATAGTAGCCCCAATATGTTCTTTATTTGTAGGTTCAGCTTTTTTCCGTACAGCTTTTGTACTTGTGATGCTGTAATCTTTCACAACTACTTCTCTTCCTTGACCGTTTAGATCAAAGTATAAAATACGCATCCCTTCAGAATTGGGTTCACCTATTTGATTTAATTTTATAATCAATGTTTTCCCTTTTTCAATCTGAACTTCGATAGATTCTCCAGTTCGCATACCATGGAAGAATGTCATCGTATCTAAAAGCGTTACCTCTCCAAAAGTTTCTAGATTATTACGGTAATCTAAAAATACTTGAGGGTACATGATGTAACTAAGCACATCTTCTTGAGTAGGTTCTGCTTGAATTTTTTCAGCTAGCTCTTTTTTGACTTCGTTAAAATCGACTGGTGCAGCTAAACTACCTGGGCGAACAGTAATCGGTTCTTTGCCTTTTAATACAATACGTTGAAGTTTCTCAGGGAAACCACCAGTCGGTTGTCCTAAATCACCCATAAAGAAACTGATAACAGACTCAGGAAAATCGATATCCATTCCTTTTTCATATACATCTTCTTCAGATAATTTATTTTGTATCATAAATAAAGCCATATCTCCAACCACTTTTGATGAAGGCGTTACTTTAACGATATCTCCAAACATCCGGTTGACGGTTGCATACATTACTTTAACTTCATCCCATTGTTCTGCTAATCCAATTGCTTTAGCTTGTTGTTGCAAATTGGTGTATTGTCC
Organism: Carnobacterium sp.; assembly: GCF_040274425.1. Classification (NCBI taxonomy): domain Bacteria; kingdom Bacillati; phylum Bacillota; class Bacilli; order Lactobacillales; family Carnobacteriaceae; genus Carnobacterium; species Carnobacterium sp. The sequence goes on along the minus strand of NZ_JBEMBC010000071.1, from coordinate 9,098 downwards.
ACCTGGCATCTCATGTTGATACACTTCGGTAGAAGGTGCGCTGATTCCTACTTCAAAATCACTATAATGTGCACGAATATCTTCCCAATAATGATTAATTTGTTGCACGTTCTCAATAGTGATATCAGGGGCTCTATCTGCATTCAACAATGCATAATACAAACTATTCATACTTGGTTGACTAGTCGCTCCACTCATTGCGCTCATAGCCACATCTACAATGTCCACACCAGCTTTTACAGCTGCAGCATAAGTAAAGATCCCATTACCGCTCGTATCGTGTGTATGCAAGTGAATTGGAACATTTACTGTTTCCTTTAATTCACTAATTAAGCGATAAGCAGCTTGCGGCATCAATATGCCAGACATATCTTTAACCGCAATAATATGAGCACCTTGGTTTTCCAATTCTTTAGCCATATCTTTATAATAGTCAACTGTATATTTATCTCTCTTAGGATCATTGATATCTCCAGTATAACAAATAGTTGCTTCTGCAATTTTACCAGCGTCACGTACACTTTGAATGCTCTTTTCCATTTGTTGGATCCAGTTCAAACTATCAAAAATACGGAACACATCAATACCATTTTTAGCCGCTTGCTGAATAAACGCTTCAATAACATTATCCGGATAATTTTGATATCCTACAGCATTGGAGCCTCTGAATAACATTTGGAATAATGTATCTGGCATTTTTTTACGTAATTTCTCTAATCTTTCCCAAGGGTCTTCATTTAAAAAGCGATAAGCTACGTCAAATGTAGCTCCTCCCCACATTTCAGAAGAAAATAACTGTGGAATACCTTTTTGAGTTTCTTCAGCAATATTTAAGAAGTCTTGTGTTCTCACGCGAGTAGCTAATAAACTTTGGTGTGCATCTCTAAAAGTGGTATCTGTCAGCAACACTTCATTTTTACTTTTAATCCATTCCACTACAGCATCTGCACCACTATTATCTAGGACATTTTTTGCACTTACGTAGTCATTGTCTAATGTTAGTAACTTCGCAGGCTTTCTTGCAGGTTCAAAGAATTTTTTCTCTCTTTGTTCAATACCAGGAAATCCATTGACCGTGATGTTTCCGATGTAATGCATTGTTTTATTTCCACGGTCTCTGACTTTTGAAAATTTAAACAATTCAGGTGTAGTATCAATGAACGTTGTTTTAGCTTCACCAGATAGAAAAACCGGATGTGAAATAACGTTTTGCATAAAGGGAATATTAGTTTTTACTCCGCGTATCCGGAACTCTTTTAACGAGCGAGCCATTTTCTGTACCGCTAATTCAAACGTAGTAGCATGGACACAAGCTTTAACCAACAATGAATCAAAGAAAGGTGTGACTACACTCCCTTGAAATCCATTTCCTGCATCTAGACGAATACCAAACCCACCTGGAGAACGGTACGTGTTGATTTTACCTGTATCCGGCAAAAAATTATTCATAGGATCTTCAGTAGTGATACGGCATTGAATGGCAGCACCAATCAACGGAATATCTTTTTGTTGTGGGATTTGAATATCTTTGTGCAAATCTTTCCCTTGGGCAATTAGAATTTGAGCTTGAACGATATCTATACCCGTAATCATTTCAGTTATGGTGTGTTCAACTTGTACACGAGGATTTACTTCGATGAAGTAAAAATTATCGCCTTCTAGTAAGAATTCTACTGTTCCAGCATTCACATAACCAACATGCTCCATCAATTGAACAGCAGATAGACACATTTTAGCTCTCAACTCTTCTGAAATAGACACACATGGTGCAACTTCTACAACTTTTTGATGACGACGTTGAACAGAACAATCTCTTTCATATAAATGAACGATATTTCCATGTGTATCCCCTAAGATTTGTACTTCAATGTGTTTTGGATTTTGAATATAACGTTCTACATAAATCTCGTCACTACCAAATGCTGCTCTAGCTTCACTTTGCGCACGTTCAAAACTATCTTTTACATCTGCTTCGCTGTTGGCTACACGCATTCCACGTCCGCCTCCACCAAGAGCAGCTTTAATAATAATTGGATATCCATATAGGTTTCCGAACTCTTTTACGCCTTCTAAATCGGCAACTGGACCATCTGATCCTGGGATAGACTGGATACCCGCCGCGATTGCAGCTTCTTTTGCTTTTATCTTATCTCCAAAAATATCTAAATGGTGTAGTTTAGGTCCAATAAAAATGATTCCTTCTTCTTCACAACGTCTAGCAAAATCAATATTTTCAGATAAAAAACCGTATCCTGGATGAATAGCATCTGCTTCAGAATCTTTAGCGATACGAATCAAGTCTTCAATATCTAAATAAGCATCAATAGGTTTTTTTCCTTTGCCTACTAAATAAGCTTCATCAGCTTTAAAACGATGAACAGACCCCTCATCTTCTTGTGCATAAACAGCTACTGTTTCAATAGCTAGCTCTGTTAAAGCTCTAAAAATACGAATGGCTATTTCACCGCGATTCGCTACTAATACTTTTTTCATCATTTCACTCCTAATCTTCGTAATTTTTCTTTTTAATAGGCAGGATGCAACTTATCTTAAAAAAAAACAGTACTGTAAACAAATTGTTTACCACATTCAGTAAACACATTTAATTTTTGTTGTTTTTTTCTAAAATTTGTTGATTGCGCTTTTTATCTGTAGCACTAACATTTAATACCAAGCCAATAGAAATCGTTAAAACAATCGTGCTCGAACCTCCATAACTGATAAATGGAAAGGTTACTCCTGTGATAGGCATTAAGCCAATAACTCCGCCTAAATTAACAAGACCTTGAACTAATAACATTGTTGCGATACCGATGCAAATTAATGATCCAAATGAATCTTTTGCTCGAATACCGACTAAATAAATACGTAAAATCAGTAAACTAAATAATGCGACAATAACTAATATACCAATCAAGCCCATTTCTTCACCAATAATAGACATGATGAAATCTGTATAAGGTTCCGGTAAATACCCCGTTTTTTGAATACTTTCCCCGATTCCTACTCCAAAAATGCCTCCACGTCGTAGAGCATAATAGGAATTCACTAATTGAAGCCCTGCACTTTCAGAAACGGCAAAGGGATCCCAAAAAGCTAAGAATCGGTCGTATTGGTATTTCTCTAAAAAAGGTAGGCTCATACCAAATACACGTACAAGTGCAAGTATACCTCCTATTAAAGCAACTCCTACTGCTCCAACAGCCGCTGATAATTTTATTGACACCCCACTTGCTAAAATCATAATAGTCCCTGTAACAAGTAAAATAGAAGCACCACCGACATCGGGTTGCAAAAGAATCAATACTAAATAAAAAGCAAAGAGAGTTAGTGGTGGAGTGACCGTTTCTTTAAAATTATGCACGAGTTGATTTTGTTTTTTTGAAAATATATAAGCAAAATACCAAATGACAACTATTTTTGCAAATTCAGCCGGTTGAAAACTAAACCCCAAAATAAATATCCAACCTTTTGCTCCTTTTGTTACTGTACCAAAGAAAAATAAGTAGACCAGCAGTAGCGCGACAAAACCGCTAGCGGCAACTAAAAAGCGTTTATTTTTTAATAGTTTATATTTGAATAAAAAAACAACCATACTTGTAATTAAGCCCAAAATGACAAAAACGGCTTGTCTGGTAAAATAAAATTGAGAATTATTATACTGACTAATAGCAACATAGCTACTAGCACTATAAACCATTAAGATCCCTATTATGGATAAAACTAAATAAGGGATAAAGATATAGTAATCAAGATATTTAAATTTTCTCATGTTTACGGCTAAAAGAAGCCTTTAGCCTCCCTAATTTATAATTTTAATACTGTATTGATTAGATTTCAATCAAGTCTTAATCCATCGTACTTTAGTTGCAAATTACGCAACACTATTATTATAGCAACAAACTATCCATCCAACAATAACAAAGGACACTAATTTGGCCTATTTCCTGTTTTAGTGGGAAGTAGCTATAAAAAAAAAACAGTTCCCAAAAAATGAATCAATCATTTTTTAGGAGCTGTCTCTTTAGTTTTAATTTTGTGATGCTTTGTTTTTCTTAGCAGATTTTTCACGTTCGTTTTTATTTAAGACTTGTTTACGCAAACGAACACTTTCTGGAGTAATTTCACAGTACTCATCATCACCTAAGAATTCTAATGATTCTTCAAGTGTCAAATGACGAGGTGCTTTGATTACGTTAGTTTGGTCTTTATTAGCAGAACGTACGTTAGTTTTTTGTTTAGCTTTCGTGATATTTACAGTAATGTCATTTTCACGAGAGTTTTCCCCAACGATCATTCCTTCATAAATTTCAGTAGTTGGTTCAATAAAGATCGTTCCACGATCTTCTACACCCATAATACCGTAAGTTGTTGCTTTACCTGTTTCAGTTGAAACTAAAGCACCATTACGACGTCCACCAATTTTAGTTTTTAGACGAGGCAAGTATTGATCAAATGTGTGGTTCATAATTCCGTATCCACGAGTCATTGAAAGGAATTCAGTAGAATATCCAATCAAACCACGAGCTGGAGCTAAGAAAGTCAATTTAACTTGACCATTTCCATTATTGACCATATCTGTCATTTCACCTTTACGAGCACTTAAAGATTCAATGATTGAACCCATATATTCTTCTGGTGTGTCAATTTGAACCAATTCAAATGGTTCACATTGAACACCATTAAAATCTTTCAAAATAACTTCTGGACGAGAAACTTGTAATTCATAACCTTCACGACGCATGTTTTCAATAAGAATTGACAAATGCAGTTCTCCACGACCTGAAACAATCCAAGCATCTGGTGAATCAGTAGGATCAATACGTAATGAAACGTCTGTATGCAATTCAGACATCAAGCGTTCTTCAATTTTACGTGAAGTAACCCATTTACCTTCGCGACCTGCAAAAGGAGAATTGTTAACTAAGAATGTCATTTGTAATGTTGGTTCGTCAATATGAAGAATTGGTAATGGATCAACATGATTAACTGGTGTAACTGTTTCTCCAACGAAAATATCTTCCATACCTGAAACCGCAATTAAATCTCCTGCTTTAGCTTCTTGGATTTCTAAACGTTCTAGACCAAAGAATCCAAAAAGTTTTGTTACACGGAAATTTTTAGTTGATCCGTCTAATTTACTTAGAGTTACAGAATCTCCAACTTTAATTGTCCCACGGAATACACGGCCGATACCAATACGACCAACGTAATCGTTGTAATCCAATAATGATACTTGGAATTGTAAAGGTTCTTCAGAGTTATCAATTGGAGCAGGGATTTTTTCAAGAATCGTATCAAAGATATGAGACATCGTTGGTTCTTGGTCATTTTTGTCATCTGATAAACTCGACGTACCGTTCATAGCAGAAGCATAAATGACTGGGAAGTCCAATTGATCGTCATCTGCACCTAATTCAATAAATAATTCTAGTACTTCGTCAACTACTTCTGCAGGACGAGCTGAATCTTTATCAATTTTATTTACTACAACAATAGGAACAACTTTTTGTTCCAAAGCTTTTTTCAATACAAAACGTGTTTGTGGCATTGTTCCTTCATAAGAATCGACAACTAAAACTACACCATCAACCATTTTCATAATACGCTCAACTTCTCCACCGAAGTCAGCATGGCCTGGTGTGTCCATGATATTGATGTGAGTATCTTTGTATTTTACGGCTGTATTTTTTGCCAAGATTGTAATTCCGCGTTCTTGTTCTAATGCATTTGAATCCATTGCACGTTCTGCCAATTGGCTACGCGCGCCTAATGTGTCTGATTGCTTTAATAATTCATCAACTAAGGTTGTTTTACCATGGTCGACATGGGCAATTATGGCAACATTTCTAAGATTTTCTCTATTTTTCATTCATGTATTCCTCCAAGATTCTTCTTGTTATTTCAATGCTACTGAATCGCTATCTACGAATAAACAATTGTCCAATACATTTTTCGCACTTGAACTATTCATAAGTTTTTTGCAATTCTTTAATGAAAACGCATTGAAAACTTATGAAGACAACTATCAACTTATCCATTCTAACACTTATATAAAGAATTGAAAAGAAAAAAGACAGGTTATTTTTAACTTTTTCGTTGTAAGCGATTTATTTATTAGACGATTCACAGATAACTTTTTGATTGGACAGTCACCGATCACTTATTAAAGGAAAGTGATCGTTTTTCGATCCTCAAGCTTTATTTTCAGCACTCAATAGACTAATAATTTCTTCGTGAGCTAGAGGTGCAGCCACAAGAGAAGCATTTTTTTTCAACAAATCAATACTATCTCCATTTAACTTAGTATAAATTAACCCCACTTCTTCAGCAATTACTTTACCAGCCGCGATGTCCCATGGTGCGAGCGATGCGGCAAGATACCCTACCAGCCTTCCAGAAACAACATGTGCAGTTTCAATACCTGCTGATCCAATTAAACGAACACCAGAACTTGCTCTACCGACTATCCTTGCCAAACCTTCTTCTTTGGACATCAATGCGCTACTTATAGCCACTAGACCTTCTTTTAATGGTTTATCGTCAACTACTGGGATAAGGGTTTGATTGCAATAGGCTCCGTTACCCTTTTGAGCTGAATACAGCTTATCCTGCATGACATCATAGATATAACCCATTTGTCCTTTTCCATTTTCATAAATAGCTATCATGATCGCAAAGTCAGACTGTTGTTTAATAAAATTTAAAGTTCCATCGATTGGATCTATGATCCATACCACACCATCTAAATTTTGAACGTTATCTCCAAAACCTTCTTCTCCCAAAATACGCTCTCCAGGAAAAAACTGCTGAATTTTTTCGATAAACAGTTTTTCTATAGTTTTATCCATATTGGTTACTAAATCATTACGATTCGATTTTTGCTGAATATCTAATTCAGCATTAAATGAAGTTTTTATTGTCTTAGCAGCCTCATAAATCCATTCTTTGATTAACTGGTCTCTTTCTATAAACTGATCCAAAAAAATTCACTTCCTTTCAAGAAATAATTTAATATAATTTATCAAAAAAAACAACTAAAATACAGAGTATTTATTTCTCCGTTAAGTGAATGTTTTTTTTAGTAGAGGCCTGTGCTTCTTTTACCACACGGTAAAGAGAATAATTTGAGATATCTTCAAATTTTTTACCCCATCTTTTTTCCTCACCAATAGCAGGAATAACTTTTTTGAATTTTTTGTATTTCAATAAAAACTCTTCACGGTCGATTCCTTTTTCATAGGCTAATTCTACCATACGCCATACATTCACTACATCTTCCATTTGTTCTTTAGTCCAATCGTAATCAATTGGGTAACTGTAACTTTTTTCCATTAGTTTGACCTCCATAATTATCCTTGTTCAACCCAATCCAGTTGGATTCTTATTTCATTAGCACTGATTAATAAACTTTTTTGTTCTGTTTCAGAAAAATTCAATCCAGCAATTTGTCTTATACCGTTCTCTCCTAATATAACAGGTATAGATAAAGGTATATCTTTCAACTCACCTATATCCATAAGGTGAACAATTGGTACGATGGCCTTTTTATTTGTTAAAATATACTGGACCAATTCAAGTAAAGCTGTTGCAGTTGTTAATGTCAATTCTTTATTTTCGTTCATTCGATTCCGTTTAGCTATTTTTTCCTCTATTATACTTATATCATCTTGGTTAAAATTGGTATCGGGATCCATTGTTAAACCTAATACTGAATTTCCTCCCATACTTGAACGACTCCATGCAACCGTTTTTTGCAAAGGGCTGCTTCCTCCGATAATATACCCTTTAACTTCATTAAAAGAAACATCTAGCGCTTCACTTAATAATTTTTGGAAATAAACTGTATCAATGTATGTTCCTAATCCAATAATTTTATTTTTTGGCAAACCAGAAAATTTCCAAACTAAGTATGTAAACAAATCATCTAATTTATTCGCAACAACAATTAATCCACTAAAACCTGAAGCCATTGCTTGATTAATCGTTTTACGTACCAATAAAATATTTCTTCTAAGATATTCTGAATCTGGTTCGTTTTCTAGTCGATTCTCTTTTGCAGTTAAAATTAAAACATCAGCATCTGCATAATCTTTTTCATTGCCTATTTTTATTTTACTCATAGGAAATAACTCGGAAGCATATTGCAAATCATTCGTTTTATCTTCTTGAGTAATTGGAAATGGATACAGATAAACTTCCTTTAAATTTAATGTTGTCATACTTAAAAAACAAAAATGATAGGCGATATCGTCTGATCCAACGACTATAATTTTTTTATCACTTTTCATTTGATCTCCCCCAACTTTATAAATGTGATTCCCTTTATTTATTATAATAAACCCAACCCTAACAATCTTAGTATACCAAACTAACCAGTTAAAGTGGGTATAACGAACTTTTAATTAGTTAAAAAAAAAAAGAGCTTCTCATTCCAAATCAGAATGAGAAGCTCTTTTTCAGTATGGACACGTCTTAATTGGGTCAATTAAGACGACTACAAAAACAGTAGATTTTTTAATAATTACGCGTGAATTGGTAAACCTAAAGCTAATTCAGCAGCATCCATAGATACTTCAGCTAAAGATGGGTGAGCATGAATGGTTGAAGCAATATCTTCTGCAACCATCCCTGACTCAACTGCTAAAGCAAGTTCAGCAATTACATCACTAGCACTAACACCAGCAATTTGAGCTCCTACAATAACACCTTCATCTTTAGTTGTAACTAGACGAACAAAACCTTCAGTAGCATTTAAAGACAATGCGCGTCCATTACCAGCTAATGGGAATTTAGAAGTTTTCACATCTAATCCTTTTTCTTTAGCTTCTGCAGCTGTATAACCAACAACCGCTAGTTCAGGATCTGTAAAGGCAACAGCAGGCATAGCTCTGTAATCAATAGCTACTTTTTTACCAGAAATTGCTTCAGCAGCAATTTTTGCTTCATAACTAGCTTTGTGAGCTAAAGCTGCTCCTGGTGTGATATCTCCGATTGCATAAATGTTTTTCACATTTGTGCGACCTTGAGCGTCAACTTTAACAAGTCCACGTTCATTCATTTCAACACCAGTTGATTCTAAACCTAGTTCATCTGTG
>NZ_JBEMBC010000070.1:0-14102 GCF_040274425.1 Carnobacterium sp. | reverse complement strand
GTCAAATCAGCAGTACTTGGTACAACTTTTGTAGCTTTGCCTAGATTCTTAGCTTCACCAACACCAATGGAAACCATATTGGCAGCATTAATAGAATCCACACCAGCAGCCGCATCTTCTACGCCCACACATTCGCTAACATCAACACCTAGTTGTTGAGCACCAGTAACGAAAATTTCAGGATCTGGTTTGCCCGCTTTTAATTTTGCGGGATCAACAATTTCATTAAAGTAGTCGGTAATTTGTAATTTATCTAAGATCACAGGTCCGTTTTGACTAGCAGAAGCTAAACCGATCAAGATATCCTTTGCTTTTAGTTCGTCTAGCAAGTTTTTGATCCCGGGTAACAGATCTGCTGGAGACATTTTTTCAATCAATGTTTTGTACAGATCATTTTTTTCAGTAGCTATAGCTGTTTTTTCTGCTTCTGCATAAGCATTTTGTTTGTTCCCTTTTTCTAAGATAAGGTTTAATGAGTCTGTCCGGCTAACACCTTTTAATTGTTCATTAAACTCTTCGTCGATGTCGATACCAATCTTAGTTCCTAATGCTTTCCATGCTTCATAGTGGTAAACAGCTGTATCTGTGATAACACCGTCTAAATCAAATAGTACTGCTTTCATACTTTATCTTCCTCTCTGTTTGTTAGTTAGTAGCTTTTTTGGGTGTTTTAGTTGTAGAAGTATAAACATCGTTCAATACGATTGATTCATCATAAACAGATAATTCCAATGCTTCGCCTTCAAGCAACACGATCGATACTTCTTCACTTGTTACAGAGATCTTCAGTAAACGTCCGCGGTAGTTGATATGGAAAGCATAATTTGTCCAGTTTTCTGGCAAATAAGGTCTAAACGATAACTGTCCGTTAACGGTCTGCATACCGGCAAATCCTTGAACAATCGTCAACCAACTGCCTGTCATAGATGTGATGTGCAATCCATCTTCTGTGTCATTATTGTAGTTGTCCAAATCTAAACGAGCCGTGCGAGCATAAAACTCTACTGCTTTGTCCATTTTACCGATATCAGCTGCTAAAATCGCATGAATACTTGGAGACAAACTAGATTCATGTACCGTCATCGGTTCGTAAAAATCAAAGTTGCGCTCGATCTCTTCCACAGTATACATTTCTTTAAAGAAGTAGATTCCTTGCAAAACATCTGCTTGTTTGATAAATGGCGAACGTAGAATTTTATCCCATGACCATTTTTGGTTCAATGGCAGATCAGCTGGATCCAATTCAGAAACTGGACGCAATTCTTTATCTAAGAATGTATCGTGTTGAACAAAAACTTGCTCTTCTTCATCATAAGGATAGTACATTTTCTCAATGATTTCTTGCCATTTTGTGGTCTCTTGATCTGTTACTTGTAAACACTCTTTTTTATCTGCTGACAACAGCAAAGATTCTAAAGTATACTTCAATGTCCAAACTGCTAACTTATTTGTATACCAGTTGTTATTGACATTATTTTCGTATTCATTCGGACCGGTCACACCATGCATCATATATTGGTCTTTTCTGCGGTTGTAATGTACGCGGTCTGCCCAGAAACGGCTGATGCCCACTAGAACATCCAATCCTTTTTCTTTTAGGTAGCTTTCGTCGCCTGTGTAGTTTGTATAGTTGTAAATGGCATAAGCCATCGCACCATTCCGGTGGATCTCTTCAAAAGTGATTTCCCATTCATTGTGGCATTCTACTCCTGTGAAAGTTACCATTGGATACAAAGCACCTTTCAAACCTTGCTGTCTTGCATTGTGTTCTGCTTGAGGCAATTGATTGTGACGATACGTCAATAGGTTTTCTGTTACTTTTGGGTCCGCTAAAGCTAAGTACAACGGTACAGCATAAGCTTCGGTATCCCAATAGGTTGCTCCACCATATTTTTCACCCGTAAAGCCTTTAGGTCCAATGTTCAAACGAGTATCCTCGCCATAATAAGTAGAGAACAATTGGAATAAGTTGAAACGGATACCTTGTTGAGCTGCAGGATCGCCGCCAATTTCAATATCCGCCTTTTTCCACCGTTTCAACCAAAGAGATTCATGGCGCATACGCAACTCTTCAAATGATAATTGATCAACTAGTTCACTGATTGTCTGGCTTCGCTTCTCCACATCTGTTTTGCTGTAATCACGTGAAGTCGTTAATACGATACGTTTTTCAATGACTGCTTTTTCTCCAGCTGCTAAGATTCCAGCATATGTTTCCGCAACTGTCATCTCAGACACTTTATCAGATATTTTCTCAACGTTTGTAACGTGGTTCGACATAACAGCGCTTACTGTAAATTGATCAATCCCAAAATCATTTGGTTTTGTTTCAATCACTAAACAATTCGTTCCTTGAGAAACTGAAAGCCAGAATTGTTCATCATAATTTGAATCTTCATTAGTCACATTCCCATCAAGAGTCGGGATCAATTCTACTTTCACTTCATCTGATAGACTAGTAACTTCCATTTTGATGGCACACAGTTCTTTTTGATCCAAGCTGACAAATCGCTCTACAACAACTTGCACTTCTTTACCGACTTTTTCTACAATGTAACTTCTTCTCAAGATTCCGTGCTGCATGTCCAATTCCATTTCAAAATCAGATACTTTATCTGTATACAAATCAACTTTTTCTCCATCGATCAATAGATCTAATTGAATAAAGTTCATCGTGTTGATTACTTTACCAAAATATTCTGGATAACCGTTTTTCCACCAACCGACACGTGTTTTGTCTGGATACCAAACGCCTCCAATATAACTACCTTGATGGTGATCTCCTGAATAAGTTTCTTCAAAGTTACCACGCATCCCCATATAACCATTTCCAATACTGGTTAAACTTTCTTGTAATCGGCGCTCCTCTTTGTTCAAATCAGTTGTTTTAACTTTCCATTCATCTATTTCAAATAATCGTGTATGTGACACTTTTTTTCCTCCTGACGCAGGGATTGCGTAAAAATATCTTAGTGCAATTCCTGCTTTCTTTATTGGCTAACGCAAGTTTAAACGCAAACGATTGCATTGTCAATTTGAAATGGTTTATTTCTCTGTCTCCAAGAGATCAATAGTAAAAAAAAGCTTGATATAAAGGACTTTCAAAAAAATGTTACCGATAACAATTTTTCGAACACTAAAAACGCTTGCATTTTTTTAAAGTGAGTCGTATATTTAAAGCAATCGTTTGCATAAACGAATTTAGATTCATAAGGAGGATTTAAAAATGAAAAAACTTTTTTCATTTGATTTTTGGCAGAAACTAGGTAAAGCGTTAATGGTCGTTGTGGCTGTTATGCCTGCTGCCGGGTTGATGATTAGTATTGGAAAAATGATTGCCATGTTCAGTGGAGATATCTCTCTTGTCTTAACCATTGGTAGCGTTATGGAAAATTTAGGTTGGGCTATTATTAATAACCTACATATTTTGTTTGCAGTAGCTATTGGAGGTTCATGGGCTAAAGAACGTGCCGGTGGAGCTTTTGCTGCTATTTTAGCATTTATTTTAATCAATATGACTTCAGGTGCTATCTTCGGAGTAACTTCTGATATGTTACTAACTGAAGGCGCTACAACAAGTACGTTATTCGGACAAGTGATTCCAGTAAATGGTTACTTCACTTCTGTTCTAGGCGCACCTGCTTTGAATATGGGTGTGTTCGTCGGAATTATTTCTGGATTTGTGGGAGCGGTTATTTTCAACAAGTATTATAACTACCGCAAATTACCGGAAGCCCTTTCTTTCTTTAATGGAAAGCGTTTTGTACCTTTCGTAGTTATTTTATGGTCTGTAATTATTTCAGTAGGATTGGCTCTTGTATGGCCGGTCATTCAAACAGGAATCAACAACTTTGGGCAATGGATCGCAACTTCTAGCGAAACTGCACCCGTATTCGCACCATTTATTTACGGAACATTAGAACGTCTATTGCTTCCATTTGGTTTACACCATATGTTGACGATTCCAATAAACTATACTGCTCTTGGTGGTACTTATACTGTCTTAACAGGCTCTGGTGCTGGTGGACAAGTATTCGGACAAGATCCATTGTGGTTAGCTTGGGTCAGCGACTTAGTGAACTTGAAAAACGCTGGCGATACTGCTGCTTACAATGAATTATTGACTGCTATTACTCCTGCTCGTTTCAAAGTTGGACAGATGATCGGTGCAGCTGGTACATTACTGGGGATTGCCTTTGCGATGTATCGTCGTACTGATAAAGACAAACGTTCAAAATACAAATCAATGTTTCTATCTGCTGGTCTAGCTGTTTTCTTAACAGGTGTTACTGAACCTCTTGAATTTATGTTTATGTTTGCTGCTCCTGCTTTATATGGAATGTATGCTATTCTTCAAGGGGTTTCATTTGCTCTGGCAGATATTATTGCCTTACGTGTTCACTCGTTCGGTACCCTTGAATTCTTGACACGTATTCCGATGTCTATCAATGCCGGATTAGTCTGGGATGTCGTTAACTTTGTGATATCATGTGTAATATTCTTCTTCTTGGCTTACTTTGTTTCTTACTGGATGATTGGCAAATTTAAAATCGCTACTCCCGGTCGTTTAGGTAACTACATCGAAGAAAGTACTACTGAATCAGGTTCTGCAACTGAAGGATCTAGTGCTGTGACAACAGGTTCTGAAGATGTACAAATCACTGGAATCATTGAAGCTTTAGGTGGAAAAGACAATATCACTGAAGTTGATGCTTGTATGACACGTTTGCGTGTAACGGTTAAAGATCCTGATGCAGTTAAAGACGAATCCGATTGGAAAAAATTGGGCGCTTTAGGATTAGTAAAAAAAGGAACTGGTATCCAAGCTATTTACGGACCAAAAGCTGATGTCTTAAAATCAGATATCATTGATGTATTAGGAGTGTAATCTTTGAAATTTTTAACGTTAAACACACACAGTTGGATGGAAAATGACCCTTTAAAAAAACTGGAAGACTTATGCAATGCGATTATCCGTCATTCATTTGACGTGATCGCATTGCAAGAAGTCAATCAGTTGATAACAGCTCCTATAATACACCAAGCGTTATTGGCTGATTTTTCTTCTACCAACAACGAACACCCTATCAAAGAAGATAACTTTGCTTTCTTATTGCAAAAAAAACTTCAAGAAAAAGGTTTAAAGTACTATTGGACGTGGGAACCTTCTCATATGGGTTATGACCATTTTGATGAAGGTCTGGCCATTTTAAGTTTGAAACCGATCCAAGAAGTTCGCTCTTTCTTTGCCTCAAAAAACAAGGCTTATGATGACTATAAAAGTCGGAAAGTTATTGGAATCAAATCAGCAGGTCAGTGGTTCTTTAACTTACATTTGGGTTGGTGGCAAGATGGGCATGATCCTTTTCCAGGTCAATGGGAAAAATGTACGGCACTTTTCGATACTTTAAAAGGACCAATTTTTTTACTGGGTGATTTTAATAATCCAGCTCATATCAGACACGAAGGTTATGAACTAGTCACACAAAAGTGGTTCGATACCTATCATTTGGCAGAACAAAAAGACAACGGTTTTACAGTTGCAGAAGCTATCGATGGATGGGCAGAAAATCAAAGCGGGTTAAGGATCGATTATATTTTTGCCAATCAACCGGTAAAAACAACTTCTTCTCAAGTGATTTTTAATAACATCAATGAACCAATCGTTTCTGATCATTTTGGCGTTGTCGTCGAAATAGCGTCACAGACTAAAAAAAGTTTCCATAAGGATTCTTATTGCGAAACTTAAGACTAAATTTCCAGCCTTAAATAGCTATAAAAAAAATGACTCAATATTCGAGTACTCCTCGATTTTGAGTCATTTTTTTAATTTTTTTTGTGTAGAAGTAACTTATTTTATTTGGATAATTTTCTGAACAAAAAAGAATGCATTAGCGAATCTTTTTTATGATGGAACGGATACGATTTCTCCCGTATCCAATAAACATAGATACGTTTCAGTAACTCTTTTATCTAAAATAGATTCTAATGCAGATCGGTATAAATTCATTTGACCTTTATACTTCTCTAACATTTTTTCACCTGATTGTGATCCATAATGACTAACTCTATCAGTTTTGTAGTCAAATAAAACAATGTGATCCTCTAACTCGATATAGCCGTCAATAATTCCGTGAATCAATATTTTATCTTCAGCGTCGCCATTCATATCTGTAAACAGTTTTTCAGCTTCCAATAAGAGTGAGAATGGTTCTTCACGATGAACATCTTTTGAAAAATCAATGATCATTTTCCCTAGCGGTGTTGCAAAAAACTCCACTACTTGTTCAACATTGACTTTTGAAGCCACGTCTTCTTTTAAGACGCCATTTTTGATCAACGAGACAATCAGAGTTTCAAGTGTTTCTTTGGTAGGAGCCGTGCTTAAATCAATAGCTTGCATTACGGAATGCGTTGCCGTTCCTATTTCTGCATTTGAAGGAGCAGTCAATTCAGCCATAAACAGTGGTCGATCTAATGTTTCTTCAACATACCGGTTTCGATTTCTCGGTTGATTGATATCGATTTTAACCATTTGATCGCTGTCCGGCTCTTCAAATAGCCGTTTGATCTCTGAAACCGATTGGTAACTTGTTGTATGAGAAGCCCCTTCATGCTCGTAAATGTAATTCATCAATTCTAACGCTTTTTGAACAGTGCGTTGCTTAGGTTCAGTCTCAGAGATTTTTTCTTGCAGCTGATCCAACTTCTCTAACCAGTTTTCATCCGTGCCAGTGTCTTTTGAAATCAATTGTTCTTGAATCGCACTTTCATCATAAAAATGGATACTAAAATGGGCAGTGTGATTGGTAATGGCTCCATTTCTGGCACTAACAGAGATCTCCTCATTTTGACTTGAAGGATGACGAACAAGGGATAACCCGATCCACTTCATTAAACTACTCGCGGTAAACCGAATATCGGCTGGCAAAACGGTTGGATTATGGGAACTAACGACACCCCATTCTTTCCATGCTGCCGCTTCATCTTTATACGAACCCACTAAAAATAACTTTTCTTCTGCACGTGTCAGAGCTACATACAATTTTCGCATTTCTTCAGATAACAATTTCGTTTTTTTCTCCACTTTTAAAGCGATTTCCGGTAAAGACGGGTATCGAATGCGACGATCTAAATCTTTAAAGTCAGTACCCACACCGTATTGTTCGTTAAAAATATAACTTTTTTTGATGTCTTGCAAATTAAATTTTTTCGTTAGATCTAATACAAAGACAACTGGGAACTCTAATCCTTTACTTGCATGGATCGTCATCACTCGAACAGCATTTTCATCTTCAGATATTGCTGTAGGCTCTGCCAGATCTTTGTCTTTTTCTTGCATTTTTTCAATAAATCGCACAAATTGAAACAACCCTTTAAAACTTGTTTTTTCATAACTGGCTGCACGTTCATATAAAGCATGCAAATTAGCTTTGCGTTGTTTACCCGAACTCATTCCTCCAACATAGTCTAAAAAACCTGTATCGTCATAAATCGTCCATATTAACGCAACTAAATGGTCTCGTCGAGCAATTTCACGCCATTTATTCAAGCGTGTTAAAAATACTTCGATTTTTCCATATAAATGCGATATAAAACGACTAGCTTTTTCTATGCCTGGGTAAGATTGATAGAATGTTTTTAAGGCGTCAAAGTAATCTCCCGTTTTTTGGCTAATCCTAATTGAGGCTAATTCATTCTCATCTAATCCTACAAGTGGCGAACGCAACACTGCGGCCAACGGGATATCTTGATAAGGATTGTCAATAACTTTCAGTAAAGACATCATGATTGTGATCTCAGTTGTTTGAAAGTAATTCTGAGTGTCGTTTACTTGAAGTGGAATAGCCAATCGTTTGAACATTTCCATTAACACCAAGTTATTCTTTTTAGTCGGGGTCAACAAAACAATGTCTCGATAATTGATTGGCCGCGTTGTTTTAGCCCGTTTATCATAAATCGGAAATTGCGTTTGGATCAACTCTTGGATTTTTTGACCGACCATCAATAGCTCACCTTCCGTTTTATCTTCAATCCGCATATCCCAATTAACCGATTCCGTTTCTTCTTCCTCGTCATCGGTGTCATTGGTGCCTTTTTCATAGATCAACAGTTCTGGTTGGTGTTTTTGCAATTCTGGAAAACCCGTAAAGCCTTGCACGAGTCGAGCCGCCTCATCGTAATCCATTTGTCCGACTGCTTTATCCATTAATTGTTCAAAGACTAAATTAGTGAATTGTAGTACTTCACCCCTTGAACGGAAGTTTTCAGCTAGTATAATCCGTTCACCTGATTGGTGATGCTCATACTGTTCATATTTTTTTAAAAATAATCCTGGATCAGCTAAACGAAACGAATAAATAGATTGTTTAACGTCCCCTACCATGAACAAGTTTCCTTGATCTGATTGGTCATGTGCTAACCAACGCAAAATATTTTCTTGGAGTTGATTGATGTCTTGGTATTCATCAACCATTACTTCTTTAAATTTGTCTCGGTAATGCATTGATGCTTCAGTTGGAACCCATTCTTCATCTTTGATCTGAGCCAGAATTTGGAGAGTCAAATGTTCTAAATCATTAAAATCTAATAGGTTCCGCTCATCCTTGCGCTGGCGAAAAGCCTCAGTGAAAAGTTGGGTCACTCGTGCCATTTCTTCAACCAAGGGAGCTGCACTTAACATTAAGTCGATTTGTTCTTGAGGGGAGGCAGAAAAATAATCATTATTTAGTTCTTTAAAACGAGCTTTATACTGATCTCGTAACCCTTTCATTTCCTCAGCTGTTTCTTTTATTGCTTCATCGGTCCCTTTTTTAATTGCCTTCCATCGAGCAAATTCAAAGTTTTTACAACAATTATACGCTGCTTGATAATTGTGTTCGTTGATATACGTTTGAATTTCTTGCAACGCGATCCATTCACTGCGAACCAAATCAGTTTGGTTTTTTAGCTCTTCAGTACCTTCACCTAGTTGAGTAGCAACTTGAGAAAGCTCGACCAAACTGTCTAATACCGATAAAATCTGTGGTTTTAACAGTTCTTTAAATAAAACTCCAGTCGTTAAATCATTCTCTTCTACTTGGTATAAATAGGATAATTGTTCTAACCACACAGCAGGTCTAGGGTTGGCTCTTGAAAATTCATACAATGAGAAAATCAAGTCCGTTAGACCCGCATCGCTACGGTCGTTGGAGTACGAAGCTGTCAAATCTTTAAAAAGGGTATCTTCTTCTCCGTATAACTCTTCTCTTACTTCTTCCCAGACAATTTCTTTAAGTAAAAGGATCTCTGTTTCATCCGTCAATAGTCTAAAAATGGGATCTAAATTGATCAAATAATAATAACGACGGATGACTTGAAGACAAAAAGCATGCAATGTACTGATTGACGCTTGGTGGATCAAGGTTACCTGTCGAGTAAGGTGTCTTTTTAACTCCATGTCGCTTTCAGATGTGACTGCTTCTTGGATCGCAACTTGGATCCGAGCCTTCATTTCTTTCGCGGCTGCTTCTGTATAAGTCACGATCAACATCTCATCAACATTGGTACCGGATTTTATTTTTTCAATCACACGTTGGACAAGAACCGTTGTTTTACCTGAACCCGCCGAAGCAGATACAAGTATATTATGGCCTTCTTCATAGATAGCCTGCCATTGTCCATCGGTAAAATGACTGTTTTCGGGTTTTAGTGGAAGTGGGTTCATCATTCTTCATCTTCCTCCTCTTCTTGCATTTTTTTAAGAATGTCTTCTCTTTTTAACGATTCCATCCGGCGATAATTGTTTTCAGGCAGCATCGCATCAAATTGTGAAACTGCACGTAATGGTCCATTAACGGTAGGAATAAATTGCCGTTTCTCATAAAAAGGATTTAATGTATTTACTCCTTCGACAATTTTATTGCCGGCATCAACAATCAATTTTTGATTGTGTTGGCGTAACGCAGTCATTTCATCTAGCGTAACAAATTTGTTCGATTTTAAAGCTTCACTTTTCAATTGATTAAAAGGATATACAAGTGAAGCTTTTGTCGGTTCGATCGTTGGATCTAATGACAAGAGCATGTCTTCATCTTCAAGCAACAATCCATCCATTTTATAGGATTTTAACAACTCGTTGATATACGCATCTTCATCTAAAAATGTTCCTTTTTTCATAAACGGATTGGATACATGCAAATAAAATGCGCCTGCAGGTTTCGCTTCGTGTCCAATCAATCCAACAGCATTTTGAAGAGCCGTATCCAAGTACGTGATCATTTGCATGGCTAATCCATAATAAGCATCTTGGTAATTGAATTTATGCGCGCTGGATTTGTAATCCACTACACTTAGGTAATAGTCATCACCTAAGTTCATAGCATCCACTCGATCGATTTTCCCACGTAAATGTAGGGTTCCACCATTGTTAAGTGGAAAAGATAATCCTTCAATTCCGGTTTGATTCGCAACTTGGCCGAATAAAACTTCTGTTTGAACATTTTTCATATTTGTCCGTCTACTTTGATTGCCGATGACCCAAACCATTTTTTTAATCGTTTGTCCTAATTGGTCACGAATATACTTCATACGATTTGATGCATTTAAAATGGAGAATTTTGGTTTCCCATAAAGTTCTGTCAACACTTCTGATGTCAGTTGTTCCAGCATGTCTTCCGTTAATTGATCAAAGCTGAGATTCTTTTGGATGATCTGTTTAAACAAGTGATCCAACGCATCATGGAAGAATTCTCCCGTACCGGCTGGAGACAGCTCAAAAATATCTCGTTCTTGTAATTTCAAACCATACGTCAAGAAATGGCCATAATGGTCTGCATAAAAAGCTTCTAAACGAGAAACAGATAAATACAGATCTTTGCCATACAAATCTGTTGCAATGGTACTTTTCAAGGGTACTGGTAGGTTTTTTTTAACCAAACTAACAAGTAAATGGTTAAAGTCACGAGCCACTTGTTTATCTCGTTTAAAGAAAGTATATAGATTTTGCCAAAATAAACTTAATTGGCCTTTTTGGTCTTGCTCTTTGCGCAAAATCATCAACAGCTGACTGATCGTTGTTTTTTTCGTTCCAACAAAATCCAATAATTCTTTATCGGATGGATTTTCTAGTGATGTAACATCCATCAATTTAGCTTGGATCGGAAGGTGAAACGCTTTTGCTATCCTGTCAACATAAGGCGATAATTTCGGACCATTCTTTGTTTCATCGCTGGTCGGGTAGCTAAAAATCAATTTCTCAGAAGAATCTAAAAAGGCTTGGTAAGCAATAAATGGTTCAGAAGCCATAACTGCTTCAACAGTTGGTTTTAAATATTTTGTATCATCTAAGAATTGTGAAAAGAAATCACGGTCTTCTTCCGTTAAAATACTTTTATTTTCTGTTTTAGCCGGCAAGTGGGCATCGGTTACTCCCAGCATAAAGGTGACTTTTGCTGTTCCGATACGTGTTCCTTCAATACCTGAAAAAGTTACTTGATCAATACTTGGTGGAACCATGCTATAAGTTGCATTATCAAATCCAGTCATTAAAATCGCATAGAAACTATCCAAGTTGAACGGTTCATCTCCCAACACTTCTACATATTCATCTAAAAGCTGCAAAAAAGTTTGCCATGTTTGTTCGTGTTTGCGAGCTTCTTCAAGGTCATTGTCTTCAATCGCTTGATCTCTCCAAAAGCCTATTTGATCTTTAACTCCAATGGTTTCCATAAATACATACAGTTCTTTTGCAGCATCTTTACTGGTTTGCGCTTTTTCTAATCGGTTGAAGAAAGGAACCAACAGTCCTGCCAGATCCGTTTTAATGGAATTGGCAATCTGTTCAATCCGCTGGTCATTGTCCGATTGAAACTCAGCATCTTCATAAAAGTAGCGAGTGTAGTGCCAAGGTTCTGATTTGGTCCATTGGTACCCCTCATAACCATAAGACAATAACACATTTTCCGTTACATCCACTCGTTCTCTAAACTGTCGTGCACGTTGCACATGCTGATTCACCCGTTGTGCGCGTTCTTTTGAAAGAGCTTCTTCCCCTTCTCTTTTGGGAATCACTAACTCCGTTCTAAGAAGTCGCATCACATCTGCATACCGCCAATTGCGTTTATAAATACTGACTAAAGCATCTATCACTTCAATAAGCGGATGCTGATTCATCAATTCTGCACTATCAACGAATAACTCAATAGCGTGACTGCTAAATAACGGCTCTATAATGGCTAAATAATCATCCATATTACGAGTCAAAACTAAGATATCCTTATAACGATAATCACCGGTGGCAACCAATTTACGAATTTCTTTGGCCACATGTGTAATCTCTGCTTGTTTATTCTCTGCAGCCCATATCTCGATGCAGTTGCCCATTGCGTCAAGGTCGTCTAAGCGCTCATTGTTTGTTGGAGTCAGTTGACTAGTCTCTACCCAAAATTCTTCCAATTGATTTAATTCTCCACAATAAGCCTCATCTATCTCTTGGATCAGTTTGTCTTTGTAAACCGGAACATTATTTTGGCGTGCCAGTTGATACAATTTATAATAGGTTGCGCCGGATATCTGAAACAAGTTATGCATTTCCGGTTTTTCTACGGCATATGCTTTATCTGAAGTCAGCGCGATAGTCACTTTTTTAGCAGCTTTCATTAGCGCCAAAATAAGTGCTTGTTCTTGAGCAGTAAATTGATAGTAACTTTCAATGTAAAACGTGCTTTGTGACAAATCCAACTCTTCTACTTTTTGGATCAGCGCTGACACGATATCTTCAGATTCGATATATTTATTTAATAAAGCTGCATCAAAAGCTTGATAAATTAAGGATAAATCTTGTAATTTTAATTTAAAATCCGCTTCTTTAGGTGAAGTACCTAAACTAAACATCATATGATCCAAATCTGCTTGTGCGATCCGCCCGCTGCGTAATTCTAAAAATAGATCTGTCATTTGCTGAACAAATCCATCTTTGCGGACTTCACCACGGTAGATGGTCAACTCTTCTTCATGTTCGATCAATAATTTACGGATCAGCATCGATAATCCTGTTGTGGTTAATTGTGGCTTAGCGTAAATATCTGTATCCTTTAACCAGTACCACGCTAATCGCGTAAAACTAAATACTTGTAAATGCATCATGCCCATAATCGGCTTCTTTTCAAAATAAGGGTAGTGACTAAGTTTTTCTAAAACCGTCATTTCAGCCTGGAATTTAATATGGTCCGGGACTAAATAAAAAATAGACTCTTCTGTTTGTTTAGTCAGACTTTCTGCTATCTCATCCAACAGTACCGAACGTTTATCACGATTCGCACGGCCTAATACAAATTGCAATCCCATCGTATTTCGCACATCCTCTCATTCAACTTCTCTGTCTCTCATTTTAACATACGCAAAAAAATAACGAGAGAAGAAACTTAACCTAACCCAACATTCATTTTTTACTTTTTCATGGACGAGTGAGTGTTATTTTTTCTTCACTTGTTCGTGAAACCACTTTTGACGGAAGAGTGACGCTCAGTTAGTCTGTCACTCTTCCGTGTAGAGTCGTTTCATGGAAGAGTGACACCTATTTTGAGCTCCACTCTTCCATGAACAAACATTTTGTCGTCGAATTTGCTAACCGAAGAGCCTCTAGTTTAATTTCCTAGACAAAAAAAGGCTGAGACAATTGTCCCAACCCACTATCCATTAACGGTTAACATACACCAACAAGAAAACAGCAAAGGCAACTCCTAGAGTATAGACCGCCTTAAACGATCGTTTCATCGTTTTATGTCGAAATGCTTTCATACTTATCAAGCCACCAAAGCCGCCGCCAATGAGACCTAAAAGTAACAATGTCTTTTCAGGGATTCTCCATTGTCTTTTTACAGCTTTTTGTTTATCTACATACATCAGCACAAACAAAAGGCTGTTGCAAATAAGAAGATAACTCATTACAAAAATCATTCTTAAACTCCTTTTAAAACATTCAAATGTGCGATTTCTACGATTACAGCAGTCGCTTTTTCCATGCTTTCCACTGCTACAAATTCATAGCGGCCGTGGAAGTTTTCTCCACCGGCAAAAATATTTGGTGTCGGAAGACCCATGAATGAAATCTTAGACCCATC
>NZ_JBEMBC010000069.1:0-14163 GCF_040274425.1 Carnobacterium sp. | reverse complement strand
TGTAGGTCATTCGTGATCACTCCTATGTTTTCTTTGGTCGGAAATACATTTTGAGTGTACCACGAATGGCTTTTTTATTTGTCTAGCTTAATTTT
This sequence comes from Carnobacterium sp., assembly GCF_040274425.1. Lineage (NCBI taxonomy): Bacteria > Bacillati > Bacillota > Bacilli > Lactobacillales > Carnobacteriaceae > Carnobacterium > Carnobacterium sp. The sequence goes on along the minus strand of NZ_JBEMBC010000069.1, from coordinate 14,068 downwards.
ACAATCGGCGTCTATAAATACTTCTTAATTCATGTAAATATTTCTTTCTTGTTTCAGATTCTAGTATTAATTTTTCTGCATCCCATTCAATAGTTTTATTTTTTACAATTTTTTTATACTGTACCTCTCTCCTCTTATCTTCGTTTACATCTTCTATACCTATTTTTAGCGTGCTAATAAAGTCTATATTTTTCTGTATCTCGCCATCCGCTCCGTCTAATTTTCTTTTTCGATTAATTACTAATCTTTTTGCTTTTTTTAAAAGTTCTAATTCCTTTTCTTCTTTTTTAGTATCAAATAATGATGATAAAGCTTCCATTCTTTCTTTACCATTTTTTTTCAAAAACATAGTATTTTCTTCTTGTTGAACATAATAAAATAAATTAAAAAATCTCTCTAAATTTTTTATTCCTAATAAATATTCAATTTTTTCATACGTTATACTTTGTCTCAGAGTTATAACATCATCGAAATTTGATAATTGATATGTTTCAAAAATATCCCAATTGTCTGGTTTCTTATCCTTACTTAATAGTTTTTTATTTGCTTCTATATACTTCCCTAGCACCACGTTTCTATTATCATTTTTGAATTCTATTCGTATATCCATTTCTTTCGAGTCATCATTTGAGTATAACATTTGTTCATAACCAAATTTCCCATCTATTGTATTCTTTATTCTAGCTATTCTTCCTGTTATAACTAATTCTAGAGCATCAAATATTGTAGTTTTCCCAAAACCATTTGGCCCATCTAAGATAATAAGATCATTTTCTGAAAAATCTAATGTTGCTTCATCTATATGTTTGAAATTCTTAATATAAATTCTACTTATTTTGAATCTATTCATCTTCATTTGCCTCCAGGCCTTTAAATTCTAATATTTTTTTTAGCATTTCGTCATCGCCAGTAAATTCATTGCTAAGTATCATGTTTCTAAATTCATCTAAGTCCTTCTCATCCATTATAGTGCTAATTTTATCTGATAAATTTTCAAGCTCATCTTTTATATAGTTTAAATTAATAAATGGAATCTTAATCATCATTTTAGAGCATATTTTGTATAAAATTGAACTATCCGTAACAACTTCAGATTTAAATTTTTCGAAGTATTCAGTATTAGTTACAACATTGTTAATAAGCTCTGTAGTACTGTCTTCCTCATAAAATAATTCAAGTAATTTCTCTTCTTCCATATCAGAGTATGATAATAAATATTTTTTAAAGTAATACGGATCTTCTTCAATATCAAAATATATTTTATTTTGTTTTGTAATATCTTCCTTAACTGATTCTCTATAACAAACTATCATTGATAGATTTTTATCAATTCTTTCATCATATCCTTCTTTAATAGTTTTTATAGCACTAAAATAATTTGGAACCCTTTCTGTTAAAAAATTTTCTTCAATTTTATCTATATACAATACTAAATAAAAATTAGTTAAATTATTAGAATAATTCCCAAAAAAAGTTATATCATCTTTATGAATATTCTCTATTTCTATCTCTTTAAATCCATTCTCTTTAAATAATTTAGCTATAAAACTCTTCATGGTCTAATTCCTTTCTAGCATCAGTAATTTTGATAAGTCCCACTTTCTTCATAACCGTTATCCTGTCATTATATCTCCTGTTATCCTCTTCAGAGCCTTCCATCGGAATACTTTTAAAAAATCTTTCATCTTTTATAAATGGTATCGTTATATCCTTTGTTATTATCGTATCTACTTCTCTTAATAATTCAGGATTTTCATTATTAAATATCTTTCCCAAAACTATTTTATTTCCAAATCCATCATCTTCATCATTTATCATGGATGGTAGATATGATTTATTTTTAGAAACATATACCCATTTAAAACTATCAATTTCAGTTTCAATTTCTTTAAGAATTCTAAAAAAACAGTTTTTTAAATCAGTAGTATGTAACATATTACTTAGATCTACCTCATAGTCTACACTATCCCTTTTCAAAGGACTATTAGGCATAATTTTTAAACACAACTCTAAAAAATCTGTATCATTTAGATCACGAATTTTATTTATTATTTCACTAAATTTTATAAATCTATTTAGTTCAGTTTCATCATTTGTACAAAATTCTTCAATATTCTCTTTGTATACATCAACATATTCAACCGCAGTTTTTTCAAATTCATTTTTTAATTTATAAGTTGCATACTCTTTACTTATTGACTCGTGATTTTTCCTAATTATTTGGTAGATTTCATGAAATGAAATACTGACTTTGGTTATATCATTTTTATTTTGAATATTTATATGCCTTGCTTTAATATTATTATCAATCAATCCTAATAAATTATAATACACTCTTTTCAAATGTTTTGAGGTTAAATATTCTTCGCTCAATTCTTGTAATTTATTTTCTATAGCTTCTTCAATGTTATCCATTTCACAATGATATTTATTCGTATTGCTCTCATCAGAATAATCATAAAGGCTAAATTTATCAAAAAGTTCTTCATATTTCCCAGAATTTCGGACTAACATTTTACTTTCATAAGGAATATTAACTCCTTTATCAGATTCTTTTATTGAATACTCTTTTAACTTCTCTCTTAGTTTATCCTTAAAACTCATATCTTTAACAGTGTGTAAATAAGCGTTCTCAACATTTTCAAACGCTAATAATTTTGCCAATAATATCCAAATGGCTTCTTTAAAATCACTTGGTGCACTAGATTTATATGTTTTCACTTGATGTATTGCAATATACTCTGTGTTTTTTTTAATAGAGAAGTCTTCAAACCATTCCAATTCCAATTCCCAAATTTCCATTTCCTCTTCAGAAATTTTTTCTCTTTTTATCATGTCTAATACAACAAATAAGCCTACTTTCCCTTGATGATTATACCCATTCCAACTAGGGCTAGCATCAATGAAAAAATCATCTTTTAAAATTTTCTCCATTTTTATTTCTCCATTATTTCTTCAAATTTTGTATTCAACACTTTTTTATCCCCACAATTTGCTCTAATTTAATATACTGTTTTCCACTCTCAATATTTACTAACGTCTCTCTAGTAATCTCAATATTATTTAATTGAAAAAGCTTAACTAACTCAGTTTGTCCAATACCTTTTTCAATACGAATATGTCGTATATTACTCCCAATAATATTTTCAGGATCAACAATCTTTTCTTCTCTCAAGATTAACACACCTCTTGGACTAAAATAAGTCCTATTTCTCTTAATTTTAGAGAAATAGCATGTTACAACGCTACTAATATCAGTCCATTTAGAAAGGGTGTACAACTTGTTTGGTTCATTAAAATATTTCAATAGAGTTAATTACCTAAATAAAGTTATCTTAAAGCTCATAATAGCTGTCTTAATAGCCAGTTTATGGAACTTTACTACTATTTTTTTGGAATAGTTTTTCTGTATAACTTTTTGTTTAGCATCGTTCATCTGCTACTACGATTCTCTAAAAACTATCTAGTTACTTTCATGCTTTTCGGCATTTTTATAGGCTTATTTATATTGAATGATCTTGCCAGAAACGATGTATTATCAAAATCAGCCACAGAAAACATAATTATTGTTTTTTCAAATTTTCCATAAGGCTGATAACTTACAAATAATCACTTCATATTCTTTCAAAAACTTCATCTAATAATATATTTTTTGGAACTTCAATTTTATTATTCCTTAACATTTTGTAAGTTGTTTAGAATCTTTTAAATTTAAAATTAGATAATCTCATAAACTTTTTTATCATCTTGTAAATTTTACCTTAATTGCTTTTAACCATTTCAATGTATATATCTGTATAAAATCTATCTGAATGAACTCTGCAAACTAAATCAGGTCTTGCTCCAGTTACTTCAAAACTTATCAAAACAACTCGTAGTAATTTTCATTCAAAAAAAAGTCGCAAATGGCACTTTCACAACTTCAACCTAATTTTTAATATAACTATCGTAAGCTATCATATGAAGAGTGTATTACATTCAAAGAACTTCATGATCTTTGGTTACCTCAGTATCGTTTGCGGGTGAAACCTTCAAATGTCATTACTTCAAGAAGATTTATTAAAAAAAACGCATTACCATATTTCTCAGATTTGAAGTTAGATAAAATCACTAATAAATAATATGAGTCATATGAGGTGCTCTATTGCCAACAAATCTTGCAGTATCAATATTTCCGTAAAGCTGTCGAACAAGTTCTACAATTTGGCATTCAAATAGAACTATTCGATAGTAATCCTATGAGAAAGACCATATTACCTCATACGAAGAAAGTCGAAGATTTTTTCTTACTTCTTATACAAAGAAGCTAGAAACGTTTTTGAGTGCTTAAAAGAACATATTAAGTCATCTGGACTTATTATCACCTAACGATTAGTTATACAACATTTTAGAAAATACGACTTATCTAAAATTACGTTACATGTTTTTCACCACACTCATGCAATTTTATTATTTGAATCTGGTACAAAAATTGAAGAGGTTCAATAACACTTAGGTCATAAAGAAGTAAACAACCGTGAATATTTACGCTCATGTCACACCTGAAAAAATTAAAGAAGCTGGCGAACGTTTCGCAAAATACGCAACTTTTTACTGAATAGCATTTATCAACAGTAAACTATGCAAAAAAAGGAGCCCAAAACATTGATAATACTATATTTTGGGCTCTTTAAATTCGTTAACCAACCGACCCTTCCATCTCATAAGCAATCAATCGATTCAATTCCACTGCGTATTCCATTGGTAGTTCTTTTGAGAAGGGTTCAACGAAGCCCATGACAATCATTTCGGTGGCTTCTTGTTCAGTCAAGCCACGACTCATCAAGTAATAAAGTTGTTCTTCTGAGATTTTAGAGACTTTGGCTTCGTGTTCTAGGGAGACATTTCCGTTATGAATCTCGTTGAATGGAATGGTATCTGACTTAGATAAGTCATCCATAATGATCGTGTCGCATTCGATATGCGAGATCGATCCACCTGAATTTTTTCCAAACGTCACTTGTCCGCGGTAATTGACTTCTCCGCCGTCTTTAGCGATTGATTTTGAGACGATCGAACTGGAAGTGTTTGGTGCGTTATGAATCATCTTAGCCCCAGTATCTTGGTTTTGTCCGGCTCCTGCCATCGCAATCGATAGCATGGTTCCTCTGGCTCCGCGGCCATTTAAAAGGATGCTTGGGTATTTCATCGTGGTTTTGGCTCCAAGGTTGCCATCGATCCACTCCATGGTGGCTCCTTCTTCGGCTACAGCACGTTTGGTTACTAAGTTGTAGACATTGTTGGACCAGTTTTGGATCGTTGTGTAACGGCAGTAAGCGTCTTTTTTTACCACAATCTCAACGATAGCAGCGTGCAGACTACTAGATGAAAAGGTTGGTGCGGTACAACCTTCGACATAATGCACACTAGCGCCTTCATCCACAACAATCAACGTGCGTTCGAATTGGCCCATCGCTTCATCATTGATCCGGAAGTACATTTGCAACGGGACGTCACAGCGTACGCCTTTTGGAACATAAATAAACGTTCCGCCAGACCAAACAGCTGAATTTAAAGCCGCTAGTTTGTTGTCCGTTGCCGGTACGACTGTTCCAAAGTGTTCTTTGAAGATCTCTGGGTATTCTTTTAGTGCTGAGTCGGTATCGGTAAAGACGATGCCCATTTTTTCAAATTCTTCTTTCATGTTGTGGTAAACCACTTCGGACTCGTATTGTGCTCCAGCCCCAGCTAAATATTTGCGTTCAGCCTCTGGAATCCCAATGCGTTCAAAGGTTTCTTTGACTTTATCCGGCACGTCTTCCCAGTCGCGTTCGGGTTGATTAGTGACGGTCTTGTAATAAGTGATGTTATCAAAGTCGATTTCTGATAAATCTGCTCCCCATTCAGGCATTGGTCTTTTGTTAAAGTGATCGTAGGCTCTCAAACGGTAATCCAACATCCAGGCCGGCTCTTGTTTGCGTTTTGAAATTTCTCGAACGGTTGCTTCAGAATGTCCTTTACCTGTTGTATATACAGATTCCACGTCATCATGAAAGCCGAATTGGTAATTCTCGCGTTCTGGTACTTCTCCCATTATGCTTCACTCCTTGCTTTTCCTTCATCAGGCTTTTTTTCACTCAATGCTTTTTCGAGTGCTTTCCACGATAACGTTGCACATTTGATGCGGGCAGGGAATTTTGCGACACCATTCAATAAAGCGGCATCTCCCAACTCTTCCAGTTTTGGAACCTCTTTGCCTTGTACAAGCAGGGAAAATTGATCTGCTAAGGCTAATGCTTCGGAAACGGTTTTCCCTATCACAGCATCGGTCATCATACTGGCACTGGCTTGGCTGATCGTACAACCGCTTCCATCAAAACGAATGTCTTTAATCACTTGATCTTCGATGACAAGTTGCAGTTGCAGCACGTCCCCGCAAGTCGGATTAAGCAACTCGATTTGAGTCGTTGACTGCTCCAATTTCCCATGGTGATGCGGGTGGCTGGAGTGATCCAAGATGACTTGACGGTACAATTGATCCAATTTAGTTAAGGCCATGAGCAAAAAACTCCTTTGTTGCCAGCAATGCTTCAATAAATTTATCCACATCGTCTGTCGTATTGTACAGATAAAAACTCGCTCGAGCGGTTGAATCGGCTGATAATCTGCGCATCAATGGTTGAGCACAATGATGGCCAGCTCGAATCGCGACCCCTTCCATGTCCATGGCTGTTGCCACGTCATGTGGATGAAGTCCATCTAGTTTGAACGTTACGATACCGGTTCGTTTTGCTAAATCTTTTGGTCCATAAATCGTTAATCCTGGGATTGCTGTTAGTTTCGGCCATAGATAAGTCATTAATGTTTTTTCGTGTTCATGAATTGACGTCAGTCCAATCGTTGATAAATAATCGATGGCTGCGCCTAGTCCGATAGCTCCCGCAATATTAGGGGTCCCTGCTTCAAACTTCCAAGGCAATTCTTTCCACGTACTGTCTTGTTCATCCACAAGTGCGATCATTTCCCCGCCAAATTCAACGGGTTCCATTTGTTCCAGTAAAGAGCGTTTGCCATACAATACGCCAATACCAGTTGGTCCGACCATCTTATGTCCACTAAAGGCATAAAAATCAGCATCCAACTCTTGGACATCTACTGGCATATGCGGAACAGCTTGCGCACCATCAACGACTAATACAGCTCCTTTTGCATGGACTAGTCGAGCGATGTCTTGAATCGGGTTAACGACCCCAAGAACATTGGAGACATGCGCCAACGCTACGATTTTGGTCTTCTCACTTAATTGAGCGTGGAAACTCTCCATGTCCAATATGCCTTCTTCTGTCAGCTCGACATACTTTAATGCAGCTCCGGTTTTCTTGGCTAACTGTTGCCACGGAATCAGGTTGGAGTGATGTTCCATCACTGAAATTAGGATTTCATCTCCTGACTTCACGTTCGCTTCACCGTAGCTTTTGGCTATCCAGTTCAAACTAGTCGTGGTGCCGCGAGTAAACAAGACTTCAGCTGCTTCATTGGCGTTGATAAAGCGTTGCACTTTTTCGCGTGCCTCTTCGTATTGCCTCGTTGCCCGTTCGGCCAATGTGTGTACGCCACGATGGACGTTGGCATTGGCTTCACGGTAATAGGTTTCAAGAGCAGCCAATACGGCTGTGGGTTTTTGAGTGGTTGCCGCATTATCTAAATACACTAACGGTTCATCGTTCACAATTTGAGTGAGAATCGGAAAATCGTTTTTCACTTGTTCGGCTGAAAAACTCATTTGCTTAACTTCCTTTCGATCGTATCCACTAATCCGTCACGCATAACTTTTAAAGGAATTGCTGCGATAACGGAACCTAAGAATCCTCGAATAACTAAGCGTTCGGCTTCTTGTTTCGGAATGCCTCGACTCATTAAATAATACAGATTTTCTGGATCTACTCTGCCTACACTAGCTGCGTGTCCGGCCGTTACATCATTTTCATCGATCAACAAAATCGGGTTTGCATCTCCTCTAGCGTGTTCAGACAACATCAAGATGCGACTTTCTTGCTGAGCATCTGCCCCTTTCGCCCCTTTGATAATGTGTCCAATACCGTTAAAGGTTAACGTCGATTTCTCTAGAATCACACCGTGTTGTAGAATATGCCCAATCGTATTGCGCCCATAGTTCGTCACACGGGTATCGATTCCTTGAATCTGTTTGCCCATACTGATAGCCACAACTTTGACTTCACTGTGCGCCCCTTCTCCAATCAGATCGGTATCAAAGTCGGCAATCACATTTCCAGCATTCATAACGCCAATCGCCCATTCGATCGTTGCATCTTTGAGTGCATGTCCACGGCGATTGATATAGGTAGTAGTTGTTTCTCCAATTTGATCGACTGCTGAGAATTTCACTTTCGCTCCAGGGTTGGCAATCACTTCCACAATGATATTGGCTGCATTTTTTTCGGTTCCAATCGTTTCGTATTTTTCGACATACGTAAATTCACTATTGGTATCCGCAAAAATCAAGACGTGCTTGATCCAGCTATTTTGGACTTGACTGTTTTGCACAAATAACGCTTCAAGCGGTTCATTGATCACGACATTTTTAGGAACATATAAAAATAAACCACTAGTCATAAAGGCCGCATGAAAAGCGGTCAGTTTGTCTTCATCGTGTTCAACGGCTAGCTTCATGTAGAGCTTTTTTACTAAATCCGAATGCTCTTGCAAAGCCGTAAAAATGTCGGTAAAAATCACACCTTGTTCAATGTACTCCATTGGCAACTGCTCCATAACGGTTTGGTTGCCGACTTGGATCACTCGCGGCGCATCGCTATCGCCGGTTAAAAAATCCTCTGCCAGCATGAGCCCTTCTTCATAACTGAATAGATCCGGGACTTGCAGCAATGGCCAGCGTTGGTACTTAACTCTTTCAAAAGACGGCAGCTCTAAAGAATTGATTTTGGTTAACGCTGATTTTCTAAATTCCATCATCCAGAACGGTTCTTCATGCATCAATGAAAATTGCTGAACAGAGTCAAGATAATCTATATAATTGGTCTCTTTCATCTTGATCCTCCTTAATCGTCTTCTAACACAATATCTAAGCCTAGTTCATCACGGATGCCTTTGTAGCCTTCCGCTTCCAAACGTTTAGCTAATTCGGCTCCGCCTGTTTTAACAACAATGCCGTTCATCATCACGTGTACCACATCTGGTGTGACATAATTCAATAAACGTTGGTAATGGGTAATGATTAATGCCCCGAAGTTTTCACCGCGCATCGCATTGACTCCTTTTGACACGACTTTCAAGGCATCAATGTCTAAACCAGAATCAATTTCATCCAGAATGGCAAATGTAGGTTCGATCATCATCAATTGCAAGATCTCATTGCGTTTCTTTTCGCCACCAGAAAAGCCTTCATTTAAGTAACGTTCAGCCATTTCTTCTGGCATATCCAAAACTGCCATTTTTCCATCTAACTTTTTGATAAAATTCATAACGGATATTTTATTGTCTTCTGGTCTTCTAGCATTAATTGCTGCACGCATAAATTCAGCATTCGTGATACCCGCGATCTCGCTTGGGTATTGCACGGCTAAAAATAATCCTGCTCGAGCACGTTCATCAACGGCCATTTCTAAAACATCTTGGCCATCTAATAAAATCTCGCCTTCTGTAACGGTATAGCTCGGATGGCCCATAATAGCGGCGGATAAAGTTGATTTCCCCGTTCCATTTGGTCCCATGATGGCATGAATTTCGCCAGTTTTCATTGTTAAGTTAACACCTTTTAAAATTTCTTTGTCTTCAATCGATACATGTAAGTTTTTCACTTCTAATACGGACATAGCTTGGATTCGCTCCTATGCTTTAGAATTTTTTCACAAATGATGTTTCTTTGGAGTTACTGTCTTTCTTACTTTATATTTTAGACTAACCCTCTTGCTTTCGCAATCTTATTAACAAATGCTCTGAAGTTACTTTTCTGCTATAATCAGGTAAACTAAGAAAAAAATGAAGCTGGCAGAACCAAGCATATTCCTTTAATGTGCTGTGTTTTAGTTGTACTGCTTTTATTAATGAAAGGACGGATCATTTATGAAACCATTAATTGGAATAGCCGGAAATATTTTGTTGAACAATGCCGACCTGAACGGCTTACCGATCACTTACACACCACAAGGATTTGTTAATGGCGTTCGCCAAGCTGGCGCTATCCCTGTTGTTTTCCCAATCAGCGATCCAACTGAAGCAAAAGATTACCTATCAAAAGTTGATGGACTGCTATTAGCTGGTGGACAAGATGTGTCTCCGTTATTATTCGGTGAAGAACCTAGTTTAAAATTAGGCGCGACCAATCCAGCACGTGATGCATTTGAGATCGCACTTGTAAAAGAAGCGATCCATCAAGAAAAACCGATTTTTGCTGTTTGCCGCGGCCTGCAACTTGTGAATGTTGCTTATGGCGGAACACTTTATCAGGATGTTTCGGATTACCCTGACTTGACCGTTCAACACATTCAATTGACACACTTTGAAACCGGTGCTCACACGATCACCATTGATCCTGAAAGTAAGATTGGAAAGATTTTTGGCGACCAATATGTAGTCAATACGTATCATCACCAAGCCATCAAAGAGTTAGCTGAACCCTTTAAAGCTGTGGCTTGGAGTAAAGACGGCTTGATTGAAGCCTTCGAAGCAAAATCACCCAACCAAAGTATCGTAGCCGTGCAATGGCACCCAGAACTAATGATTCCATACGATTTGATGATGCAGCGTCTATTTACAGACTTTGTCAAACGCACCATCAAGAAAATGAATTAAAAAAAGCTCGTTCAGATTCTTTCCTTCATTATAGTAGGTCTTCTACTGTTTGAGGATCAGATCATGAACGAGCTTTTTTGTATTATAAACTGTTGCGAATCAAACGCTGAATTCTTTTTTTTAATTCCAAAGCCTCTTCTTCAGGCATCTCCGGCAATTTATGACTTGTAGCAGCTGTTGAGATGGTTAACGACATGACGCCTAATTTTTTGGCTAACGGTCCAACATTGGATTCGATATTCTGGATGCGAATGATGGGAATCGTGATTCGTTTTTTTATAAAGATACCTGAGATAAAATCAATCTCATCCATTCGATAATTTACTCTCCAAGACCGATAATGCCATGTTGGCAGTGCATAAATAGAGATAAATCCTCCAAACAGAGCCAAAGCAATGGTAATATAGATACCTTCTTCCGGCAATGGTGTATGGGGCATGATTTGGAAAAAAAAGTTATACACCAGTGCAATAACGACCATAGGAATGCTGTTCATAAATCCACGTATCCGCCATAGTTTTAAAACTAGAGGGTCCAGCTCTTTTTCAGGCTCCATGCTTTTCACTCCTCTCTTTTGTCAAGAACCAATCAAATAACCGCTCACAGTCGGCTTCTTCAATAAAAGACAGTTCTTTGCTTTGGGATGTATCTCCTAAGGCACTAAAGACTTCTACTTTTCCCAATCGACTTCTTCTTAAAAAAGGATTTTGTTTGACCGTTAGATTTAAAATACGGTCTTTACGCAAGTACATGATCTCGGTACCTAGGAATGTTGTCAACTGAAAGGTCACTTCTTCTGTGGATAAAGCATATCCCGTTTTTTTATAACTGCGGTAGCCATAAAAAAGTGACAGCAAGCTACCCATTAAACCGATCGTCCATGCATAAGGCCATAAAAAGTAAGAAACTAATGCTGCGGCAATGATCCAGAATAGCAATGGAAATTGTACAAACCGTCTAAACGATCGAATTGGAATAATCGTTTGAGCAGGCTGAAAGTTAAACTGCGGAATGATTTCAGCTCTTAACGCTGCAAGTTGATCTTTTTTTACCAACGGCAGCAAAAGAATTTTTCCTTCTTCAGTAATTTCACTCACAGAATCCTTCTTATCTACCTCATCATCGCTTGTGATTCCTACCCAAAAAGTTGTATAACCCGTTAGTTTTTGCAGCCAATTCTGTTTCTCCCACACGCTTTGAATATTTGCTAAAGCAATCGTTTGGCTCTTAACTTCGAGTAATCCTTTTTCAATAGTCACGTGATTTTTTGTTAATTCGACTTTATATTCAAAATTCTTAATAATCGAAAGCACTGTAGCTGCAACATACAATAAGATAAACAGCAGGATACCGATAAAAATAAAAGAGGCAATCGCCGTTTGACTGAAGATTGTCCCTGCTTGATTGAAAATTGAATCAGGAATAAACTCTCCAAAAATATTTATTGCTCCCACCATTATGATCAGGCCTTTAAAAACAGTCCCTCCCATAAAATTCATCTTAAGAATATCCACTATGCTCATGGAATACAATTCTTTTGTGACTCCTGCTTCTTGCAAGGAGAATCCACTGTGTCGGTCGATCTGCTTCTCTTCACGTTCCTCGATGCTATCACTGTCAGTATCAAATGATGTCTCCTTAAGGTAATGCAGTTGGTTCGCCAATTTCAATGCATCTTCTTTAGATAATGCATCTAATGTTATTCCTTTTCCAGGAGTCTTGATCTCCAACTTTGTGACATTAAAAATACGGTGAATCAAATTTTCACTATAATCAATACTTTGAATCCGACTAATTTGAACATCTTTTTCTTTTTGAATGAATAACCCGCTTTTTACTACAAAACGATTTCCTGCAATCCAAAAAGATGTCCGTATGTACCTTAAAACGTCCACTAGGTACGACAAGCCAAAAATCGTAAAGAAAAGCAGTGGCAAAATAAAGCCAAAACCTTCCATGTCTGGGCCCGTAAAAGCAAAGAAAAGAATCGGCAAGATAAAAGAAATCAATCGTTTGTAGGCCTCAGTAATAAGGGTCAATGGATGCAATTTTTTTTCATTATACATCTGATTTCACCGCCTTTATCTGGTCAAGCAATTGAATTCTTAACTCTTCTGCATCTTTTTTCAACAACAGTGGAATCTCATGCCCTGTTCCTGCCGTAAAGACTTCGATTATTTGGATCCCATATCTCCTAGTCAATGGTCCTTCTTTGACGACCACGTGTTGGATCCGCTCAATTGGGATCAACGCTCTCTTTTTAAAAAATAGTCCATTCATAATTTCAAGATGAAGTGCATGCATCTCATAGCGTACAGCCTTTAACTTTAAATAAGGCAATAAGAATAGGCTGAATAAAAAATCAATGATCGGCAAAACAATCCAGATGGCCATCAACCAGATTGGCCAATTAAATCGTATAGTTAAAAACATTAAAAGGACAAAAACAGCTAAGGTAAAAAAACTTTCAATGATATCTTTTGTTCGTTCATAGCGAATGACACGTTTATCTAATTTTTTCGCTGGCATTTCTTTATACACAATAATCACTCCCAACCATTATCCTTTCTTTGAGTGTATCATTATCTTGAAAAGAGTACTATCTTAAACGTTGTTTTAAAGACATAAAAAAAACGAGTGAACGATTCACTCGTTTTTCAAACTCAACATTCCATTAAATCTTTTTATTAAACCATTTGAGCTGGTTTTTTAAAGTTGCTTTCCATCAAGTCATCAACATAGCTAATCGTTTCAGGTTGGTCCGCTTCAATTTCTTTGATTTTTTCTGCAAATTGAGGCAGATGTTCTTTATGTGCATACAGCATTTCATCAAGAATCGTTTTTGCAAGCGTGCCTCCTGGTACTAAAGGATTGATCGTAAAGGCTTGCAAAGCTGCTCCATAATTCCCTTCAATAGCTGCTCGAATCACCGTTTCTTCCATAGCTTTCATATTTTGAATGATGCCACGTGCTGCTGGAGTAAACGTGCCCCAGTTATAAGGTTCTACTCCGTGAGCAGTAACAGCTCCTGAAACTTCTACAATGCTATCATATGGTAAGTCATCGATCGTGCCGTTGTTTTCTGTTGAAACGACCATATCTGTCCGCTTGTCATTTTGGATAGACGCAATAATCTCACAAGCTGCATCACTGTAGTGAGTACCGCCCCGTTGAGACAACTCTTCAGGTTTATAATTTAGTGCAGGATCTTTATATAATTCAAACAATCGTGCTTCAGTAGCTTTTACAACTTGAGCTC
>NZ_JBEMBC010000068.1:0-14306 GCF_040274425.1 Carnobacterium sp. | reverse complement strand
CCACTCTCACGCTGCATTATTTTACACAAACGCAATTATACGCTATAAATCATTAGTAAGTCAAGCCATTCTATTATATAATCGAAGGATCTAAAAGTATTTGAACAAATTCTTCTAAATATTTTTGGTCGATTGTGTCAAAGCGGCTAGTAATAGGAGCATCGATATCTAAAACACCAATTACATGACCTTCTTTGATTAAGGGCACAACAATTTCAGATTGGCTTGCTGCATCACAAGCAATATGTCCAGGGAATTGATTAACATCTTCAACAAAAATGCTCTCTTTTTTAGCAAATGCTGTTCCGCAAACTCCTTTACCATTTTGTATTCTTATACAAGCTACTTTACCTTGAAAGGGCCCTAAGACCAATTCGTCAGAAGCTGGTTCATATAAATAAAATCCTGCCCAGTTGATAGTAGGTAAGTTCTCGAATAATAGAGCTGCTGCGTTACTTAAATTTGCAATGAAATTAGTTTCATCACCTATTACAGCATTAAGTTGTTTATTTGTTAATGAATAAGCAGATTCTTTTGTCATATAAGCACTCCTTAAAAGTCTCTCAACAACATATCAGTAAAATGATTATTTTCCTAGATTGAGGTGTGAGAATATTTTCTTCTATGTTATAATATACAATAGGTGTTTTTATAAGTAAATCCTTTATAAAAATTAGACATACCATTACATTCCTACATAGAATGAAATAACTATTTTTGTGAAATCAAAATTAATTTAGCAGTAATCCAATCGGAGGTTTTAAAATGAAAATAGAAACAGTTTTAATGGTTATCATTGTATTAGCTCTGATAACTTATATAACTAGTTATATTATGAAAAAAAAGCATTATCAAACGATCAACAAGTTGGAACAAGAAAAATTTGATTTAATAGATACACCCGTATCAGAAACCATTCAAAGTGTTAAGGACCTTTCTTTGACGGGACAGACAAAGAAAAATTTTGAGCAATGGAAAGAAAAATGGAAAAAATTAGAGATGACGGCATTTCCTGATATAGAAAATCTTTTGTTTGATGCTGAACAGGCAACAGACCGCTTACAATTGATCAAAGCCAGCAAAGCTGAACAGAAAAGTAGCGAGCTGATGAATAGCACAAAACAGAGCATTAAAGAAATTCAATTAGCGTTAAACGAATTATTAAAAAGTGAAGAAAAAAATAATCAAGCTATAAAAAAAGTCCAAGAAATGTATCAAAGCATTCGAAAAAAATTATTAACACAAAGTTTTTCTTTTGGCCCAGCACTGGATAGATTAGAAAAGAAACTTACTTTTTTGGAATTAAGTTTTGCTGATTTTTCTGACTTAACGGTTTCTGGAGACCACATTGAGGCTGAAGAAGTACTAAAAAAACTTAGTCATGAAACAAAAGAGTTAAATGATGCTGTTACAACAATTCCTAGCTTAGTTAAAGAAATTAGTACAGAATTTCCGGCTCAAGTCCAAGAATTAAAAGAAGGGTATCATGAATTAAAAGATGTGCAGCATTTTGTCTTTTTAGAGGATACAATAGCCGCCGATATTGCGGGTATTGAAAAAGATATCAAACAAGGTGAAAAATTACTTAAACAATGTGAACCTGAAGAGGCCCAACAGTTGAATGTGATAATTGAAGAAAAAATCAACCATATCTATGATGTTATGGAAGCAGAATTAAAAGCAAAAGAAACAGTCGGAAAAGAGCATACTATTTTGGCTGAATTTATTGGATTTGTGAATAAGAGAAATCAACAATTAATGATTGAAATTGACCGTGTATCACAAAGTTATAAATTAAACGATGCTGTTTTAGAGCAAACAAAAAAAATGCAAGAACAAATTGATGAAATTAAACTGGATTTTGAAACATTTAAAAGTGGAATTGATAAAAATCAAGCCGTCTATACAGTCGTTGAAGAAACCTATGCTGCAGATGGAGAAAAGTTAACTCACATTGAAGAAGAGCAAGAAAAATTGATTACTCAATTAGCTGACTTACGCAAAGAAGAGACCGAAGTAAAAGAAAAAATTGATGATTTTGAGTTTAATATGCGAGGCATAAAACGTTACATTGAAAAACAACACTTACCAGGGTTACCTGAAGAATATTTAGATTTATTTTTTGTCACAACAGAGCGAATTGAAAAATTAGCCAAAGAATTAAATAAATTGAAAATCGATATGACAGAAATAAAAAAAATGTGTGAACTATGTGAAGATGATGTCGAATTGCTTATCGATAAAACTGAAGAAATCGTGGATAGTGCATTACTGACAGAATATATGATGCAGTATGCGAATCGGTACCGAAATGAGCATCCTGAGATTGGAGAAGCCATTCTAGAAAGCAACGATTTGTTTAATAAAGAATTTCAATACAAAGAAGCGCTTGAAGTTGTCTCTACAGCATTAGAAGTTGTGGAACCTGGAGCATTCAAAAAAGTTGAGAACCAGTATTATGAAGAAAAAAGCCAAAGTGCTAAATAGACAAAAGAACTGAACGATTAAGAAAGAGTCAACAGAGTGGTGATCAGCGCTGCTCTGTTTTGTTTTGTAAAAAAAATGAGATGTCTTGTATTCGAAAAAGTTTTTGTTATAATAGTAAAGAATTTTCACTTGAGGAATAATTTAAAGGAAAGTGTGACAAAACAATGATTTATTTTGATAATAGCGCAACAACAAGAATGGATAAGAATGTTTTACAAACCTATGAAAAGGTAAGCCAAACTATCAATGGAAATCCTTCCAGTTTGCATCTATTGGGCAACTATGCGGATGGGTTGCTTCAGCAATCTAGAAAACAAATCGCTGATTTAATGCAAGTTTTTCCTGAAGAGATTTACTTTACTAGTGGTGGAACGGAAGGCGACAACTGGGCTATAAAAGGAACAGCTATTGAAAAACGACAATTCGGTAAACACGTGATTACAACAGCGGTGGAACATCCTGCAGTCAAGGAATCCGTTGGTCAGTTGAGAATGTTGGGGTTTGATGTAACTATTTTACCCGTTGATCAGAGTGGAAAAGTTTCCGTTTCTGATTTGAAAAAAGCTCTAAGATCGGATACTATTCTGGTGTCGATAATGGTTGTAAATAATGAAGTGGGAAGTATTCAACCAATTGCAGAGATCGGGGAAGTGCTAAAAGATTACCCAACCGTTCATTTTCATGTGGACGCGGTACAAGCGATCGGGAAAGTCCCTTTATTATTAGGTAAAGAATCAAGAATCGATCTAGCTACTTTTTCTGCTCATAAATTTCACGGGCCTAAAGGTATGGGATTCATGTATATTAAAAAAGGGAAAAAAATTGCGCCACTTTTAAATGGTGGTGGACAGGAATTTGGCAAACGTAGTGGTACAGAAAACGTAGCTGGTGCAGCCTCTATGGCTAAAGCTTTACGTCTTGTACTTGAAAAAGCAGAAGAGAAACAAAATGATCAAAGAGAAATAAAAAAATACTTGGTACAGCAATTAGAAGGGTATAAAAAAGTCTCGGTTTTTTCTCAAAAAGATGGGTCGCCTCATATTTTATGTTTTGCTTTAAAAGGCATTCGTGGAGAAGTAATGGTTCATGCTTTTGAAAAAAAAGACATTTATATTTCAACAACTAGTGCTTGTTCTAGCCGTAGTGGTGTTGGTTCTAGTACGTTAGAGGCTATGCATGTCCCTGAAAAGTTAGCTACAAGTGCAGTGCGTATCAGTTTGACCGATACTAATAATTTAGCAGAAGCAAAAATTTTTATGGCCGAATTTGATCAATTATATCAACAATTTAAAGACATTAAATAAATTTAGAGGGAATACAGAGAGGAAGTAAGCAGCACATGCAATACGATGAAGTAATGATACGGTATGGTGAATTATCAACTAAAGGTAAAAATAAACGCATTTTTATTAGCAAGTTAGCTCAAAATGTAAAGTTTGCTTTGCAAGATTTTGAAGAAGTAAAAGTACATGGAGAACGTGACCGTATGCATCTAGAATTAAATGGTGCAGATAGTGATGCAGTATTGAAAAGGTTAGAATTTATCTTTGGTATTCAAAATTATTCTCCAGTTAGACGGTTGGACCGAGATATTGAATTGTTAAAAAAAGTTGCAGTCGATATGGTCGAAGAGTTGTTTACAGAAGGCAAAACATTTAAAGTAATGACTAGACGTTCTGATCATGATTATGAATTAGATACGAACGATATGAATCAATTGTTGGGAGCAGAAATTTTCAGCAAAGTTGAAGGCATAAAAGTTCAAATGAAAAAACCAGATATTACATTACGAGTTGAAATTCGTAATGAAGGATTCTTTTTATCCAGCAAGACGGTTATGGGGGCAGGTGGTCTACCTGTAGGAGCAAGTGGAAAAGGCATGTTGATGTTATCTGGCGGAATAGACTCCCCTGTAGCTGGTTATTTAACCATGAAGCGCGGTGTTAATGTTGAAGCTGTTCATTTCCACAGCCCTCCATACACAAGCCCGCGGGCTCTTCAAAAAGCGAAAGATTTAGCCGCTAAATTAGCTGCTTTCTCAGGAAGCGTTCAATTTATTGAAGTTCCTTTTACTGAAATTCAAGAAGAAATAAAGAAAATTGTTCCAGAAGGTTATTTAATGACTGTTACACGCAGAATGATGATGAGATTGACCGATCTTATCCGCGAAGAACGCAAAGGATTAGCGATCGTTAATGGCGAGTCATTAGGACAAGTTGCTTCGCAAACGTTGCATAGTATGATTGCAATCAATGATGTGACTGCGACGCCTGTCATCCGACCAGTTGTTTCGATGGATAAAAATGAAATTATTGAGATCGCTCAAAAAATAGATACATTTGATTTGTCCATCCAACCATTTGAAGATTGCTGTACAATTTTTGCTCCACCAGCACCTAAAACACAACCTAAACTAGAAAAAGCTCGTAAATATGAAGAACGACTTGATGTTGAAGGGCTAATAGAAAGAGCGATGAACGGTTTAGTGATCACTAAAATTACTGTTGGAGACACATTAGAAGCACAACAAGAAGCTGATTTTTCAAGTTTATTATAATTAAATGCAATGTTGAAAAAAGCTAGACATGTATTTTATGTTTAGCTTTTTTTCTATCGTTCTACTTATGTAATTTAATACTGCTAAATAAAAATTAAGTAGGTATAATAAAAAGAGAGAATTCGATAGGAGGATGTCAAAGTGAAGTTATGGAAAAATGGTCTTTTTTTTACAATGGAAAAAGAAGACGAAACGATCTCTGCAGTCCTTACTGATGGTGAAACCATTTTAGCTGTAGGCGAAGAAGATGAATTAAGAAAAAGGTATGGTAATAAAATAAGTGAGGAAATTGATTTAAATAATGAAATAGTATTTCCTGGTTTTGTAGATAGCCATTTGCACTTACTTTGGTATGGAATGAGTTTAGCTCGTTTAAATTTAAATCAGTTTAAAAGTAAAAAAACAAGTTTGGATCAAATCCGAAAAAAAGTTGAACACCTAGCTTTGGATGAATGGCTTTTTGTTGAGGGGTATAATGAAAATGAATGGGAAGATGATCCTACACCTCTTACAAAAATGGACTTGGATGCTATTTCAACAGCGCATCCATTGTTGGTTCGCAGAATCGATTATCATAATGTTGTTATCAACACACTGTTAATCAATAAGCTACAGCTCAAAGATGGCCAAACGTATGATGGTGGCGGCGAGATTCAATTAGATCAAGAAGGAAAATTAACAGGAATTTTAAAAGATGAAGCAACGAATTTGGCTATAAATGCTTTTCCTGAGACGACTCCTTTAGAACAAGAGGAATACTTAGCTTTAGCGATTGAAGATTTATGGTCAAAAGGCATAACAGGGGGACATTCGGAGGATCTGCATTACTTTAATGGCTTTGAAGGGACCTTAAAGACGTTTCATACGGTTATTGAAGAAAAAAGAAAAGCCTTTCGAGTTCATCTCCTAATTCATCATGAGGAATTAAACGCCTATAATCATTCAAATGAAATTTATCTGGATGGCAACCCTTATATAGAACTAGGAGCAATGAAAATATTTTATGATGGAACAGTAGGGTCTCGAACGGCATTAATGAGCTACCCGTATCCTGGAACTACTAATTATGGCCTACAAGTTCAAACAGATGAAGTTTTTATAGCTCTTATCAAAGCTGCACGTAAAGCTAAACTTCCAGTAGCTATCCATATTTTAGGGGATAGGGCATTTGAGAAAGTAATTGAAGCGTTACGTCAATTTCCACCACTGCCTGGACAACTGGATCGAATGATCCACACACCTTGGTTAAACGCTGAATTATTAAAAAAGGCTAAAAACTTACCTTTGGTTTTTGATTTACAGCCGCAATTTATGAGCAGTGATCTACCATGGGCACTAGATGTCTTAGGCGAAAATCATCCACCTCTTGCCTTTGCGTGGAAGACTATAAAAGATAACGGGTTTCCAATTGCAGGAGGTAGTGACGCCCCAGTTGAAATTCCCAATCCTTTTTATGGTATACATGCAGCTGTTACTAGAACGAAAAGAGATGGAAAAAATAAAAATCGTTATTTTTCGGAAGAAGAGCTTTCAGTATTTGAAGCTTTATCGCTTTACACAACTGGAAGTGCTATTGCAGGTTATAAAAAGAATTCTAGAGGGAAGATAAAACCTGGTTATATCAGTGATTTTACAATTTTAAAGCAAAATCCTTTTTTAATAGAAAAAGATGCTTTGAAAGACCAAGTCGTTTCGAAAACAGTTGTAGGTGGAAACATCGTTTTTTCGACAAACGATTAATGCTCAAGAAATCAATAAAGAAAGAAGATAAATGGAAACGACTGTCTTCTTTTTTCTTCAATACAATTGTGATTAACATCACAATTGTATTGAGTTAATAATTGAAAGATGTTATGATAATGAAGAAAATTAAAGGACAGGGGGCAGGATAATGTGGAAATAACAACTAAAATACACCAAATTCCAAATGCAACAGCTCAAAGGTTACCTATCTATTATCGTTCATTGAAAAAATTGAATGAAACGGGGGTAGAGCGCATAAAATCAAAAGAATTGAGTCAACTGACACAAATTCCTTCAGCAACGATTCGTCGAGATTTTTCTCATTTTGGTGAGTTAGGAAGAAGCGGATACGGTTATGAGGTCGTTTATGTAACCGAAGTATTTCGTGAATTATTAAATGTGAATAATATCATTAACGTAGTACTTATTGGCGTAGGGAATTTAGGGACAGCCATTTTAACCAATAATTTCAAGAAAGAAAAAAACATTACAATCAAGTGTGCTTTTGACATTCAATCGCCTTATTTAGGGAAAGAAATATCAGGTGTACCAATTTTTCCTATGGAACGAATGAAAGAACTCGTTAGGAAACAACAAATTCACACAGCTATTTGTGCTGTACCTAGTGAAGTATCACAAGAAGTAGTAGATGATCTAATTGATGCCGGTATCACTTCTATTTTAAATTTTGCCCCTGGGAGAATAAAAGTACCGGATGCTATTCAAATGAAGTATATTGATTTCTCCAGTGAAATTTTTACAATGGTCTATCAAAACGAAGCGCTATATCCTGGGAATCCACCTGAAAAAATGATTGAGATAAATAAGTTGTCGGATATGTTGGATAACGACAGAATTTAACTATTCGTACGGAAATATTGCTTTAAAAAAAGATTATTCGTATACTATTCTAAGATGAGTCGTAGAATAGGAGTGTTTAATATGGAGATTACTAGAAAAGGTACACCACATAAACTAAGAGGTATTCAAACAAAGGTTGGAGATAAAGCGCCTGAATTTACTATAAAAAACTTAGCGGATGAAACAGTTGGATTAAAAGAATTTTCCGGAAAAGTTGTTTTAATCAGTGTCATTCCAGATATTGATACACGAGTATGTGCTTTGCAAGCAAAAGAATTCAATAAAATCGCCAGTGAATTAGAGGGTGTACAATTGATCACTATTTCGAATAACACTAAAGAAGAGCAAGCTGAATGGTGTGCTGGAAAAGATATTTCAATGGAAATGTTGCATGATAGTGAATTAAGTTTTGGTAACGCGTACGGTTTAGTAATGGAAGATCTTGAACGATTAGCACGCTCAGTATTTGTTGTTAACCCAAGAGGTGAAATCACGTATCAAGAAATCGTTCCTGAAATGTCTAGTGAACCCGACTATGATAAAGCGATCAAAGCAGCTAGATCAGCACGTTAATGAAATCGATAAGGTGTATTGAAAAATAACTTTTTTAATGCTACTATGTAAAAATAAAAGGCAATGAACAAGAGGAGTAATTTTATTTGCTGACTGATAGAGAAAAGAACGAATGCTGGGAGTTCTTAGTCGTGATAAAATGAAGGTAGCTTGGGAGCTGACAAGGTGAACATACAGTAACTTTGTTCGGAGTAACGATCCGTTAAAATTGGAACTAAGAGGTGTACTTTTAAAATTAATAAAGTATGCAATATAGGTGGTACCGCGAGTGAACAGCATTCGTCCTAATAATAATTTATTATTGGGATGGATGCTTTTTTTGTTTTTCAGATTTATTAAGTGATATTGTAAAGGAGAGATAAAATGACAGATGAATTGAAAATGTCTACTAAATATCAGCCAAATGAAGTAGAAGCTGGTCGTTATGAAAAATGGGTAGAAAAAGGACTATTTAAGCCAAGTGGAGATAAGACGAAAGAGGCTTATTCTGTCGTTATTCCTCCTCCAAATGTAACAGGAAAATTGCATTTAGGGCATGCTTGGGATACAACATTACAAGATATTATTGTAAGACAAAAAAGAATGCAAGGCTTTGATACTCTATGGTTGCCAGGTATGGATCATGCAGGAATTGCAACCCAAGCAAAAGTAGAATCTAAATTAGCTGAAGATGGTATTTCACGCTACGATTTAGGACGTGAAAAATTTATTGATACTGTATGGGATTGGAAAGAAGAGTATGCCAGTGTGATTCGTGAACAATGGGCAAAAGTTGGTATTTCAGTTGATTATAGCCGTGAACGTTTTACATTAGATGAAGGATTGTCTGAAGCGGTTCGTAAAGTATTTGTAACGATGTACGATAAAAAACTGATTTACCGTGGAGAATACATCATCAACTGGGATCCAAAAGCTAAAACAGCTTTATCAGATATCGAGGTTATTCACCAAGATGTTGAAGGCGCCTTTTATCATATGAGTTATCCGTTAACAGACGGCAGCGGAGTAGTAGAAATTGCGACAACACGACCTGAGACGATGCTAGGGGACACAGCGATTGCGGTCCATCCAGACGACGAACGTTACCAACAATTAATTGGTAAGACAGTTCTGTTGCCATTAATGAATCGTGAAATTCCAATTGTAGCAGATGATTATGTTGAAATGGATTTTGGTACAGGTGTTGTAAAAATCACTCCTGCTCATGACCCGAATGACTTTGAAGTTGGGAAACGTCACAATTTGCCACAAATCAATGTGATGAATGATGATGGTTCAATGAATGAATTGGCTGGCAAGTATGAATCAATGGATCGTTTTGAAGCTCGTAAAGCTGTGGTAAAAGATTTAGAAACTGAAGGTCGAATGATCAAAATCGAAAAAGTGGTTCACAGTGTTGGTCACTCAGAACGCACTGGAGTTGTAGTGGAACCAAGGTTATCTACGCAATGGTTTGTAAATATGGCACCACTAGCTAAAGAAGCAATCGAAAGCCAAGGAACAGAAGAGAAGGTTAATTTTGTGCCAGAGCGTTTCGAAAATACGTATATGCGTTGGATGGAAAATGTTCACGATTGGGTAATCTCACGTCAATTGTGGTGGGGCCACCGTATTCCTGCTTGGTACCATAAAACAAGCGGTGAGCTGTACGTAGGGATGGAAGCACCTGAAGATAGCGAAAATTGGGTACAAGATCCAGATGTTTTGGATACGTGGTTTAGTTCAGCTTTATGGCCGTTTTCTACAATGGGCTGGCCTGATGAAGAATCTGAAGATTTTAAACGTTATTTCCCTACCAATACATTAGTAACAGGATACGACATTATCTTTTTCTGGGTGAGTCGTATGATGTTCCAAAGTTTAGAATTTACTGGAAAACGACCATTTAATAATGTATTGATCCATGGACTTATCCGTGACACGGATGGCCGTAAAATGAGTAAATCACTAGGCAACGGGATCGATCCAATGGATGTGATTGAAAAATATGGGGCTGATGCATTACGTTGGTTCTTGTCAAACGGTTCTGCTCCAGGGCAAGATGTTCGTTTTAGTTATGACAAAATGGATGCTGCATGGAACTTTATCAATAAAATATGGAATGCTAGTCGCTTTGCATTGATGAATATGGAAAACTTTACTGTCGATCAAATTGATTTAACAGGTGAAAAAACGGTTGCTGATCGTTGGATCTTAACCAAATTAAATGAAACTGTTGAAAAAGTGACTGACTTATTCGAGCGTTTTGAATTTGGTGAAGCGGGACGTCACTTGTATCACTTTATTTGGGATGATTTTTGTGACTGGTACATCGAAATGAGCAAAGAAGTATTATTTGGAGAAGATGAAAAAGCGAAACAAACAACTAGAAGTATTTTAGCTTATGTATTGGATCAAACGTTACGTCTGTTACACCCTATCATGCCTTTTGTTACAGAAGAGATATGGGAAAACATTCCTCACGAAGGAGAATCCTTAGTGGTAGCAGAATACCCAGTTGTTCACCCGGAACTTTCTGATGAAGCAGCAACCAAAGGGATGGATGTACTGATGGAATTGATTCGTTCGGTTCGTAATATTCGTTCTGAGGTAAATACACCGTTATCTAAAAAAATTGAATTATTGATCAAAACGAACGATCAAACAATCGAACGATTCTTGAAGGATAATACTTCTTATATTGAGCGCTTCTGTAACCCTGAAACGTTAACGATCTCAAGTGATGTAGAAGCTCCTGAAACAGCTATGTCAGCTGTAATCACAGGTGCTGAGATTTACTTGCCACTAGCTGGATTGATCAATTTAGAAGAAGAAATCGCTCGTTTAGAAAAAGAATTAGATAAATGGAGCAAAGAAGTGAAACGTGTAGAAGGAAAATTAGCGAATAAAAAATTCGTAGAAAATGCTCCTGATGCAGTAGTTGAAGCTGAAAAAGAAAAACAAGGCGATTACCTTGAAAAACATGCTGCAGTAAATGAACGCATAAAAGTATTGAAAAATCAGCTTTAATCAGTAACCTATTATAAATAAAACGAGTAAAAACTAGGATCTCTCTTAGCTTTTTACTCGTTTTATTGTTCTTTTGAGAAGGAACTATAGTAAAGGATGGAATGAACAGCGATATTTTAATGGTTGAAATGAACGGGGTAGTTTATAATTAACTAGGTATGGAATATAAATAAGTGGAGGTAAGTCATGTTCACTACGTATGAAGAAGCATTGAACTGGATTCATGCAACAAGGACTTTTGGTGAAAAACCAGGATTAAAACGAATGGAATGGATGTTAAGTCAAGTAAATCATCCAGAAAGAAAATTTAAATCGATCCATATAGCAGGTACAAATGGCAAAGGCTCCACGCTGGCTTTCTTAAGGAATATGTTGGAAGCGAATGGACAAATAGTAGGGACGTTTACCTCACCGTATATCGAAATGTTTAACGAACGAGTGAGCGTCAATGGAGATCCATTATCAGATGATGAGATTTTGCGTTTAGCAAATACTGTATATCCTCTTACGGAAGAATTAAAAAAGACGGATCTAGGCGGACCAAGTGAATTTGAAATTATTACAATGATGATGTTGATTTATTTTGGCGAAGGGCATGCAGATGTAGTATTAATTGAAGTGGGGATAGGCGGGTTGTATGATTCAACAAATGTTATCCATCCAGTAGTCTCAGTCATTACGACCATAGGAATGGACCACATGAATTTACTTGGAGAGACATTATCTGAGATTGCTTTGAATAAGGCAGGTATTATTAAGACAGCTGTTCCCGTTGTAACCGGAAAAATTGGAAAAGAAGCTTTAGAAGTAATCGAACAGAAAGCCGCTGATCAAAATAGCCTTATAATGAAATATAATAAAGATTTTTTTGTTACAAAATGGCAGACCCTTCCTACTTGGGGGGAGCAATTCGTATTTGAAGATAATTTTATGCGACTTAGTCCCGTCCAAATAGAAATGTTGGGAAGGCATCAAGTAGAAAATGCAGCAGTAGCAATTGAAGCATTAAGAATTTACAGTCATGAAACAGGTTTAGCTGTGAATCATGAAAAAATACGGAGTGGTCTGAAAAATACTTTTTGGCCTGGGAGAATGGAAAAAATAAACGATCAACCGCTTCTTATTTTAGACGGTGCACATAATGAACATGCAATAAAGACATTAGTTGAAACGATTAAAAAAAACTTTGCTCAACAAGAGGTTTCTATCATTATGGCAGCTATGCGGGATAAAGACATTCAGGGGATGGCAGATCAATTGGAATCTATACCGAATTGCCGTTTGATTCTGACGAGTTTCAACTATCCTAGAGCTGCTGGAATCGATGACTTAAACAAACTGATGCTAAAGAACGGGACAGTAACCGAACATTGGCAAGAAGCATTGGTAGATTCTCTTAATGAAATGGATGAAAATGGAGTAGTGATTGTAACAGGATCTTTGTATTTTATTTCTGAAGTGAGAGAATACGTTAAAGCAGCAAATAAAGAATGAAAATTTAGGAGGGAAATCATGACTAAAATTGAAGCAGTTATTTTTGATATGGATGGCCTAATGTTTGATACAGAAGTACTTTACTATGAAGCGAATCGAACGATTGCCAAAAGGATCGATTTGGCGTATACGTGGGAGTTTCATGAAAAATATATTGGAGTCTCTGATGAAGAATTCCATAAAGAACTTTATTTGACATTTGAAACAGAAGCAGCGGAGACGCTTATCAACGAAGGCGGTCAGGCTTTACTAGAACATGTAGAAGTCAACGGATTGCGTAAGAAAAAAGGGTTGATTGAATTACTGGACTATTTAGAAAGTAAAAATATAAAGAAAATAGTTGCTTCCAGTAGTATCAAATCACTTGTTTCACTATTTTTAGAAAAAGAACAACTCACTCCATATTTTGATGCCATTATTGGTGGAGATGAAGTAACACGAGCAAAACCAAGTCCGGAAATCTATGAAAAGGCATGGTTAAAAACGCAGGTTCCAAAAGAACATACACTTGTTTTAGAGGATTCACTTAATGGGATTCGAGCAAGTTATGATGCAAACATTCCAGTTATAATGATACCGGATCTAATACTGCCAACGAGTGAAGCAAAAGAAAAAACACTCATGATTCTAGATGATTTAAATCAAGTAAAATCCTTTATTGAACAGCAAAATCAATAGGAAAATAAAAATTACCTCCTCCTTTTTCGCGGATAGTATTAATGTGAAGAAGGAGGATTTTTATGACGATAAAGAGTATGAATCTTGTAAAAGAAGTACCCATTCAATCAAGACCTAGAGAAAGACTAGAACATTACGGTGAGAAAGCTCTTGCTAACCATGAATTACTTGCCATCTTGCTTAGAACAGGAACTAAAGGAACCAATGTAATTACACTAGCTTTAGCAATGCTCAATCAATTTGAAGATCTCTATTATTTAAAGACAGCCTCTTGCCAAGAACTAATGACAGTTGCTGGTATCGGGAGAATTAAAGCAATTGAACTAAAAGCAGCAATTGAATTAGGTACTCGTATTTCGCAAGCCTCCCAAATTAAAATTGGTCAAATTACTTCCAGTACGAAAGCAGGAGAAATGTTGCTGCTAGAAATGCGTGGACTGCAACAAGAGCATTTAGTCGTTCTTTATTTAAATACCAAAAATGAAATTATTAAAAAAGAGACTATTTTTATTGGAGGGCTTAACTCTAGTATCGCTCATCCTCGTGAGATTTTTAGAGGAGCAGTTAGGTATTCAGCTGCGCGGATGATCGTTGGCCACAATCACCCATCTGGTAATCCAGAACCTTCTGAAGCAGATATCCAATTTACGCGAAGGATGTCAGAATGCGGAGAATTAATGGGAATCGATTTGCTGGATCACATTATTATAGGAGAAAAAGAATTTATTAGTTTAAAAGAAATAGGGGTTTGTTAAAAGAAGTGTTATAACGGTTGCTTATTTAAAATGTCCATGCTATACTAAGGTAGAGTTTTTGTTAGGTAGAAAATAGAATTGTTTCAGAACATTCCAATTCGCACCGCAAGCAAGAATATCACTATATGTGCTTAAGGGCACGAGGAGGA
>NZ_JBEMBC010000067.1:0-14757 GCF_040274425.1 Carnobacterium sp. | reverse complement strand
CCCCAACACGGGAAACAGATAATCCAGCTGCAATTGCAGGTCGGATACCAGAGTAGAACAAATCGCTTTCTAAGAAGATTTGTCCATCTGTAATAGAAATAACGTTTGTAGGGATATATGCAGAAATATCTCCTGCTTGAGTTTCAACAAATGGGATAGCAGTCATTGAACCGCCACCTAATTTATCACTTAATTTAGCTGCACGTTCTAATAAACGAGAATGCAGATAAAATACGTCCCCTGGATAAGCTTCACGGCCTGGCGGACGACGCAACAAGAGCGACAGTTCACGGTAAGCTGCTGCTTGTTTAGTTAAGTCATCAAAGATGATCAAAACGTGTTTTCCGTTGTACATAAATTCTTCTCCCAGAGCTGATCCAGCATAAGGAGCAATGTATAGCAACGGAGCAGGTTGAGATGCACTTGCGGTCATTACGATCGTATAGTCCATAGCGCCATGTCTTTTTAATGTTTCCACTTGATTACGAACAGTTGATTCTTTTTGACCAATTGCTACATAAATACAAATCGTATCTTGGCCTTTTTGATTTAAAATCGTGTCGATTGCTAAGCTGGTTTTCCCTGTTTTACGGTCACCAATAACTAATTCACGTTGTCCACGACCAATTGGTACCAATGCATCGATTGCTTTGATCCCTGTTTGTAAAGGTTCATTAACCGAATGACGATCCATAACCCCTGGAGCTTCTGCTTCAATTGGTCGAGTTTTAGTCGTAATAATCTCTCCCAAACCATCAATAGGTTGTCCAAGAGGATTTACTACACGTCCAATCATTGCTTCTCCAACTGGAACTTGCATAATTCGACCAGTACGTTTAACGATATCGCCTTCACGTATACCAGTAAATTCTCCTAGGATAATGATCCCAACATCATTTACTTCTAAATTTTGTGCCATACCAAAAGTACCATCGGCAAATTCCAACAGTTCTCCTGACATTGCATTTTCTAATCCATAAGCACGAGCGATTCCGTCACCTACGTAACTAACTGTCCCTACTTCATCTATTACTAATTCACTTTGATAACTTGCAATTTGCTTTTTGATCAGTGAACTAATTTCTTCTGCTTTTACGCCCATAAACGATTCACCTCATAACTTCTTTTATCGAATCAATTGTTTTTCTAATGCTTCTAAGTTAGAACGGATACTGCCATCATAAACTTGACTTTCAGCTTCTATAATTACTCCGCCTAAAACATGTTCATCAACGATCGTATGCAATAATACTTTTTTCGCATCTAATTTCTGTTTCATAACGCCTATTAAACGTTCCTTTTGACTATCGGTCAATTGAACTGCTGTAGTCACTTTAGCAACTACCGTCCTATTTTTGTAATCATAAATTTTTTCAAACTCATTTACGATATCCCTAATATCACTAATCAAGTTATAGTCATAAAGCATATGCAAAAAACTTTGAGTATTTATATCAAAATGCTTAATCAAGTCTGCTAGAAGATGGTCACGTTTGTATTTTTCCAATCGAGGATCTACTAAAATGCTTCCTAAATTAGGAACTTCTTCTAAAACTTGGCGAACATCCATCATGTTATCAAATGCAACGTCAACGGTTCCTTTTTCTTTAGAATCTTGATAAAAAACATCTGCAAGTTGGCGATTGTTCATATTTCTATTTAATTTCATTATTATTCGCCAACCTTTCAATATACTCTTCGATTAGTTCAGCATGCCCTTCATTAGATAATTCTTTGCCAATCAATTTTTCTGCAATATCCATAGACAGACGACTAATATCATTTTGTGCACCTGCTAAAGCTTGTTTTCTTTCTAATTCAATAGCTTTTTTAGCTTCTTCTTTTAATCGTGCTATTTCTATTTTAGCGGATGCTATTTGTTCTCGTTCAACTTTATCAGCAGTGTCTCTTGCTTGTTCAATAATTGCACTCGCTTTGTTCCTTGTCTCTTCTAATGCTTTTTGTTGTTCTGTAAGCAATCGATCCGCTTCTAATTTTTTTGCTTCTGCGCTATCGATATTTCCTGCAATCAATTGTTCTCGTTTCTCCATCATTGCCATCAGAGGTTTCCAAGCAACCATCTTTAATGCTAGCATTAATAGTAAAAATGAGACCAAAGTGACAATAGAATCTCCAGCTGTTATTTGTCCTACAAACAATGGACTGACCATTCTCCACACTCCTTCACCTATACTTCAATGTTGCTTTAAAAGAACAGGTAGAGAGAATATTTTTTCTCTACCTGTCAGTTTCTAATACTTCGGTTTTCTTGCTAATTTTTATTGGAAAACTAAGATAAAGGCAATAACAACTGCCATGATAGGGATGGCTTCTACTAAACCGATCCCAATATACATCAATGTTTGTAATTGACCTTTCATTTCTGGTTGACGAGCGATTGATTCAATTGTTTTTGATACTACTCTACTTGAACCAAGTGCTGCTCCGATTGCTGCTCCTGCTACTGCGATTGCTGCTCCTATTAAACCCATAATTTATTTTCCTCCTATTAAATATAATGCTGTATTTTTTTATTATTCCATTTAGATACCTATACTAATTTAACGAACTTATGATGCTTCTTTAATGTGATCTGTGCTTTCTTCATGTTCAACTTTATGAGAAAGATATACCATCGTCAGTGTTGTAAAAACAAAAGCTTGGATACTTCCGATAAATATGGAGAAGGCTTGCCATGCCATTTCTAAAGGAATACCAATTACCCAAGTAAAGACTCCTTTACTTTGAGCTAAAGAGGCAATCAATCCTAGTAAGATTTCCCCGGCATAAATATTCCCATAAAGACGAAGAGCTAAAGTTAACGTGTTTGTAAACTCTTCAAAAATCTTGATTGGAAATAAGAATGGAACTGGTCTAACAAAGCTATTCATAAAGTAATTCTTGACCCCTTGTTCTTGTACACCAAAATAATGTGTCATAACAATAACCATTGCTGCTAACGTCAACGTAATAACTGGATCAGCAGTTGGACTTTTCCACATTTGATAATGGTCAACAGTAAGAATTAACGGCAATCCCATCATATTTGACACAAATACAAAGGTTAAAATTGTAAAACCTAATAACTTAAACCTCTCACCTTGTTGTTTAGACATTGCACTTGTCGCAATGTTTCCAACAAAATCAACTACCCACTCTATAAAGTTCTGCTTACCTGTTGGCTTAATTTGTAAATTTCTCGTACAAATAAACGCAATCAAGAATACAATCACGCACGCTGATACTGTTACAATCATATTGGTGACATTAAAATCTAACCCCAAAAATGTAACAATCGGATTTTCGTGATCCACAACGTTCACCTCTTTCCATAATTAAAATCTATAATTGCAAACAGGAAAAAAAATATATTTTGTGAAACTATCATCTATGTTAATTTCACACGCCTATTTTAGCATAGTTCTGCTTTCTTTCCTATCTAAATGGATTAGGCAAAATTCCACTTTTATTCATTCAGCAATGTAAAAAATACTGACTAAGTTCTAAAACATTTCTTCTTTTTTCACTGGCATTCGTTATCATACCACCATTCGATTTAAAATACAAAATAAAATGAAAAACAATTTTATTTTTCAACAAATCATTATTAAAACGGGTTTTCTATCGTTTTCCTCAAAAGAAATGATAACACAGTTTCGCTGTCTGCTTTAAATTTTTATCAATGAAATCTAATTTTACATTTATTAGTTCTTTCTCTAATGACAATTTTCCCGACTTTTATAGTGTCTTAAATTCTTTATTGGTTTTATATAACTTTTACTTTTTTGTTAAATCTTCTATTTTACCTTGTTTTTCCTATTTTAATTGCACTATCTTTACTTATTTTTAACAGAGTGCAAAATACAACCTACTCATTTTTGTCATTTTGAAATTTGTTACTGCCTTTACTATTTATATATCTCCTACAGCAAATAAGATTTATCTTATTTTTATCATCTAATTCTTAGCGAACAGAAAAATTAAAACTATCGTCTATACAAAAAGAGCCGCAAACCAAGAAATTTATCCTTTGGTTTACAGCTCTTTATTTAATCAATCTTAATAATTACATTGTACCGAATAATCTATCACCAGCATCACCTAGACCTGGTATAATGTATCCATTTTCGTCTAAGCGTTCATCTAATGCTGCTGTATAAATTTCTACATCAGGGTGTGCTTGTTCTAAAGCTTCCACACCTTCTGGAGCTGCAACTAGACAGACAAATTTGATGGTTGAAGCACCACGTTTTTTCAATGAATCAATAGCAGCAATAGCTGATCCGCCTGTAGCAAGCATTGGGTCAACCACTAGCAATTGACGTTCATTGATATCCGATGGCAATTTCACAAAATACTCTACCGGTTCTAAAGTTTCATGATCACGGTACATTCCTACGTGTCCAACTTTTGCTGCAGGAATTAAATCTAACATTCCATCGACCATACCTAATCCAGCTCTTAGAATTGGGATAATCGCAACCTTTTTACCAGCTAATTCTTTTTGAATAGATTTTACTAAAGGCGTTTCAATTTCCACATCTTGTAAAGGCATATCTCTTGAGACCTCAAATGCCATTAAACGTGCAATTTCGTTAACTGCTTCTCTAAAATCTTTCGTACCAGTATTCTTATCGCGAAGAATGGTTAATTTATGTTGGATTAATGGATGATCCATAACTTGAACTTTCGACATTTTATTCAGCCCTCATTTACTATTATTTTTCAAACATTTCTATTGTAAAGGATATTAGCCGATTGTGCTACCTTTTTAGTGTTTTTATTTTTTATTCTACATTTTTAGCTATTTTTAAGAACAATTGCTGGCTTATGCTTTAGCTTCATACAATGGATGTTTAGCAGTCAATTCATGTACTTGCGTTTGAATAGCCGCCATTTTTTCAACATCTCCATTACTTGTCAGGGTTTCAATAATGAATTCGGCTACCTTTTTAGAGTCTGCTTCATTAAATCCTCTGGTTGTAATAGCTGGTGTCCCAATTCGAATACCACTTGTTTTGAAAGGGCTCAATGTTTCAAAAGGAATTGTGTTTTTATTGACAGTAATGCCGACCTTGTCTAAAAGAACCTCTGCTTCTTTCCCGGTTAATCCGAAGTTGGTCACATCAAACAACAAAAGATGATTATCTGTCCCGCCACTAATCAAATGACCAATCGACGCATTAAAAACACCTTCCATAGCTTTTGCATTTTTAATGATTTGAGCAGCATATTCCTTAAATTCTGGAGTGGATGCTTCCTTTAAAGCCACTGCCTTAGCCGCTATAACATGTTCTAAAGGACCACCTTGAATGCCTGGGAAAATAGCGCTATTTATTGCTTTGCCATACTTTTCTTTAGCTAGGATCATTCCACCGCGTGGTCCTCTTAATGTTTTATGTGTAGTTGTTGTGACAACATCTGCATAAGGAACTGGGTTTTGATGCAAACCTCCTGCAATCAATCCTGCTATATGTGCCATATCAACCATTAAGTAAGCTCCGACTTCATCCGCAATTGCTCTAAATCGTGCAAAATCTATTTTTCTAGAATATGCGCTAGCTCCTGCAATAATCAATTTAGGTTTATGTTGCTTGGCCAAATTTTGAACAACTTCATAATCCAGCTCTTCTGTCTCTTTATCTACACCATAAGAGATAAAATGGTACGTTTTGCCACTAAAGTTTACAGGAGAACCGTGTGTCAGATGACCACCATGTGTTAAATCCATACCTAATACAATG
This sequence comes from Carnobacterium sp., assembly GCF_040274425.1. Lineage (NCBI taxonomy): Bacteria > Bacillati > Bacillota > Bacilli > Lactobacillales > Carnobacteriaceae > Carnobacterium > Carnobacterium sp. Next base: position 9,013 of record NZ_JBEMBC010000067.1, on the reverse strand, counting down.
TCTCCGGGAGATATCAAAGCATTAAAAGCAGCCATATTAGCGCTAGAACCTGAATGTGGTTGAACATTTACATATTCTGCTCCAAAGAGTTTTTTTGCACGTTCAATAGCCAAATTTTCAATAACATCAATATATTCACAACCTCCATAATATCTTTTACCCGGATAGCCTTCTGCGTACTTATTTGTTAAAATACTTCCTTGTGCAGCAAGTACTGCTTCAGATACAAAGTTTTCTGAAGCGATTAATTCAATATTTTGCTCTTGTCGTTTGCTTTCTTGTTCAATTGCATCAAAGATCTCTTTGTCAAAAATTTTATTGTTCATATAGGCCACACCCTTCAATAGTTGTAATAAACGCTTTTTGATCAGTTAAATCTACTAGTTTATGGTTATTCAAAAAAATGGTTACCCGCTGCCTTTTGAAGTCGATTCATATAGGCTTCGCCTAACCCATTTTGCTCATGAGCTTCGGCTAAAATAAGTGTAGCATCTGTTGTTTCGAAGTATCTTAATCCTGAGTACAATCGTCTTGAAGCATCATGGATATTTTTATTTTCTCCTAATGAATAAGCAGCTGTAACGGTGTTTTGAAATAGATTTAGAAGATCTTGATTGGCTAAAAGACCAATCTTTTCACCTTTTTTTTGATAAGTTTTAATCGCTTTTTGCCAGATTTCACTTTCTCCAGCAACAATAATAACAGGTTCATTAGGGCTATAGTGCTTGTATTTCATACCTGGCGCTTTAGGAACTTCGTCACTCGAAATCAAGTGACGATCAACAAAAACGGTTCCTATAACTTCTTCCAATGCTTCTTTAGTCGTTGCTCCTGGTCTCAATATGGTGGGTGACATTGGATCAGTAATATCTAAAACTGTTGATTCCAATCCTAACCCTGTGTCTCCATCATCTAACACGCCAGCTATTTTCCCTTTCAGATCGTGGTAAACATGATCTGCGGTTGTCGGACTTGGTTTGCCAGATGTATTGGCACTTGGTCCAACTAAAGGTTTACCTGATTCACGAATCAGCTGCAAAGTTACCTCATTATCGGGCATCCGCATAGCCACACTCCTTAGACCAGCCGTAACCGTTGGTGCAAAAACATGATCTTTCACTTTAAAAATCAGTGTCAATGGACCTGGCCAAAAGGTTTGCATCAGTTTCTTAGCCACTTCAGGCACCTCCTGTACATACTGCTCAACTTCTTCAATCGTCGAGACATGCACAATCAATGGGTTGTCGCTTGGCCTCCCCTTTGCTGCATAAACCTTTTTTACTGCTGCTTCGTTTGTTGCATCAGCTCCTAATCCATAAACGGTTTCTGTGGGAAAAGAAATCAGTTCACCTTGCTGGATTTTTTGAGCTGCTTTAAGCACCTCAGATGGTCGATATATAATAGTCTCCACAGCTTTTCCTCCGTTCATTTCAAAAAAACTTATCACATTTATTTAAATGACATTGAATCCTTATTTTGTTTTAACTTGGATCAAGCGGTCATTTCCACTCATATCTTTTTCAATGGTTACTTCAGCCGTTGGAAAAGCCTCTTGAAAAAGCTCTTGAACTTTTTTCCCTTGCTTAAATCCAATCTCTAAAAATACTTCACCACCTGGATTTAAAATAGCCGGAAGTTCTTTTGCTAATCTTTGGTACATAGCTAAACCATTGTTTTCAGCAAATAATGCTAAATGCGGTTCATAGTGCAAAACACTCTCATCCATATAACTAATTTCGTCGTTAGATATATATGGAGGATTGGAAAGAATAACATCAAAAGTTTCAGTCTTTACAGGATCAGTTAAATCACCTTCCAAAAAGCGAACTTCTGCATCTAGTGCCGTTGCATTTTCTTGAGCTACCTTCAGGGCTTTAGAAGAGATATCTGTTGCGGTCACTTCGTAAAGTGGTCGTTCTTTTTTTATGGTGATCCCAATGATCCCTGTTCCTGTTCCAATATCCAAAACGGTTCTCTTCTGATCTGTAGAAGAGCTTTTCAAAAAAACATCTACAATTTCTTCTGTTTCCGGTCGTGGAATCAATGTGTCTTTTGTTATTTTAAACTTGTGATCATAGAACCAGCAGTAACCTAATAATTGTTGAATAGGGATACCAGATCCATGATTAGATACATCTTGTAAGAGTTGGTGCTTCACATCAGATGGCATTTCTTCATTTAAATGCATCATGATATCCGTTTTTGACCAGTTCAGTCGTTCTCTTAGCAAAATCTCTGCAGCAATGGGTTCTCTTTTACATGTTTCTAAAAAAGAAGAAGCCCATTTCAGGACTTCTCTATAGGTTGTCTTACTCTTCATGTTGCAATTGCTCCATTTTGGCTGTTTGATCATTCAAAATCAAAGCATCAATAATTTCATCTAATTTACCAGATAAAATTTGATCTAATTTTTGAATCGTCAAACCAATACGGTGATCCGTTACGCGGCTTTGTGGGAAATTATACGTACGGATTCGTTCTGAACGATCTCCTGTTCCAATAGCTGATTTCCGTTCAGCATCGTATTCACTTTGAGCCGCTTGTTGTATATGATCGTATACTCTGGCACGCAATACTTTCATCGCTTTCTCGCGGTTTTTGATTTGTGAACGTTCATCTTGCATCGCTACAGCAATTCCTGTAGGTAAATGAGTTAAACGTACGGCAGAAGCTGTTTTATTAACATGCTGTCCACCGGCCCCACTTGCGTGATAGATATCTGTTCGAATATCTTTATCCGGCAGATCCAGTTCTACTTCTTCAGCTTCCGGCATAACCACTACAGTTGCAGTAGAAGTATGGATACGTCCTTGTGATTCGGTTGCTGGAACACGTTGAACACGGTGAGCTCCATTTTCATATTTCAATTTAGAATAAACATTGTCTCCAGTGATCATTAAGGTGATTTCTTTGTAACCACCGATACCCGTAATGTTAGCATCCAGAACTTCTGTTTTCCAACCTTGTGCGTCAGCGTATTTTTGATACATATTAAACAAAGTCCCAGCAAATAATTGAGCTTCATCTCCGCCGGCTGCTCCTCGAATTTCCATGATAATATTGCGATCATCATTTTCGTCTTTAGGCAGCATCAAAACTTTCATGGCTTCTTCGATTTCTGTTTTTTCTTTCTTTAAATCATTTAATTCTTCTTTTGCCATTTCAGCCATTTCAGCATCTAATTTTTCACCAAGCATTTCTTCTGTATCCGAAATATCTTGACTGACCTCTTTGTAGCGACGGTATGTAGCTACCGTTTCACGAATAGCGGCTTCTTCTTTAGTCAGTTTCATTAATCGTTTTGTATCACTGACTACCTCTGGGTCACTTAGCAATTCATTTAGTTCTTCATAACGTCCTTCAACGCTTTCTAATCTATCAAACATAAGTTATTCTCCTTTTCTTCTAAGCCTATTGCATCGTTGTGTCTTTAGTTGTCTTTCTTCACAACACTAAGAACGCTACAAGTCGTCCTTCAATAGCGGATTGAAATAATGTTTGCGACAAACTGGGAAATAACTTTCATTGCCCCCTATTTGGATTTGTGCTCCTGCATAAACAGGTTTTCCATCGATCATACGCATATTCATCGTTGCTTTTTTATGGCAATACCAACAAATGGTTTTCATTTCTTCAATTTTGTCCGCGTATAACAGTAAGTACTCTGAACCTTCAAATAGTTCATTTTTAAAGTCATTTTTCAATCCAAATGCCATAACTGGGATATTTAATTCATCCACAATATGAGCCAATTGAAGGACATGCTCTTTTTTCAAAAATTGCGATTCGTCAATCAATACACAGGCCGGCACATAATCCAAAGCTTTTATCGTTTCAAAAACATTTGTTTCTTCAAATATTGCTATTCCTTCACGTCTTAAACCAATTCGACTGGATACTACACCAATCTCATCACGATCATCCAAACCGCTTGTCATAATTGCGACAGGTTTGTTTTGTTCTTCATAATTATATGCTACTTTTAAAATTTCAATCGTCTTTCCACTATTCATTGCTCCATATTTAAAAAAAAGTTGGGCCATCTTGTTTTTTCCTCATTTCTCTCGTAGGAATCCATTATGAATTATACGTTAAAACGATGTAAAAGTGAAGCCTCTCTCCCGATTTATATATAGAAGAATCTTACACCAATTGTGAGAAAAGAGATTAAGTTTGTCTTTAAAATGAACAAGTTAGGCAATTTTTAACAATTTCACAAGAAATATGTGCTAAAATATCAAAGTAGCAAAAAAAAGTATTTTTAGTAATTGGAGGAAACTCAATTGAGTATACGTAGTGCATTTGCCATTGCAGTAGGAAGAACAACTAAATGGGGACTTCATACGTTCTTAAAAGGCGGAAGTAGTTATCCCGGTCAACTAACACAGAAATTAGATCCTACCGTATTAGGTACTTTATCAAGAAATTACGATGTGGTTATCGTTACCGGAACAAATGGTAAAACATTAACAACCGCATTGACTTACCAAGTTTTAAAACAAAAATATCCTGAAATTATTACAAACCCTACTGGAGCAAATATGTTGCAAGGAATTATTTCAACTTTTCTTGAACATCACTCTTACACAAATAACACCGAGAAAAAAGCTGCTGTTCTTGAAGTAGATGAAGCCAGTTTGATCCATGTAACAAAATATATCAAACCAAAAGCAATTGTGTTTACGAATGTTTTTCGTGATCAAATGGATCGCTATGGTGAAATTTATACGACTTATCAAATGATGTTGAATGGTGCAGCGTTAGCCCCAAATGCTTTAATTGTCAGCAATGGAGATGCTCCAATTTTCAATTCAAAAGAAACCGTCAATAAACGTGTGTACTTTGGTTTTGACCACCTTCCAGATGGTGAATTAAAAGCTCACTACAATACCGATGGTGTATTATGTCCACACTGCAACAATATTTTACATTACAAATTTTTAACATACAGCAATCTCGGGAAATATTATTGTCCTAATTGCGATTTCAAACGTCCAGAATTAACGTATCGTTTAACGGACTTGACTCATATGGATCATGAGTCTTCTAAATTTGAAATCGACGGAGAAGACTTTGAAATTAAGATTGGTGGACAATACAATATCTATAATGCCTTAGCTGCTTATAGTGTTGGTCGGATATTGGATGTTTCTACTGATCAAATTCGCGCTGGATTTGCCGCATCAAAACGGGTTTTTGGTCGTCAAGAGGTCATTCAAATCGATGACAAAGAAATTACTATTAACTTAGTTAAAAATCCTGTTGGTTTAAACCAAGTCTTGGATATGATCAACTTAACTCCAGAACCGTTCTCTCTAGTGTCTATCTTAAATGCAAACTATGCGGATGGAACAGATGTCAGCTGGATCTGGGATGCAAATTATGAGATCGTTCCGAATATGAACATTAAACAAGTCACTGTTGGCGGCGAACGAGTGGAAGATATCACTGCTCGTTTAGAAGTAGCGGGAATTCCTGAAGAAGAACTTCAAGTTATACCAACTATTCCCGAAATTATTAAGAGCTTTAAAAATGCGCCAACAAAAAAAATCTACGTCCTAGCTACTTATACTGCTGTCTTGCAATTGCGTAAAGAGTTAGCAAACCAAGGCTATATTGAGGGAGGTATGTAAGATGATTGAATTAAACGTTTGTCATCTTTATGGTGATTTATTAAATACTTATGGAGATAACGGCAACTTATTGATGTTAAAACACCGTGCTAAAAAAAGAGGCGTTCAATTTAATATCGAAATCGTTAGTTTAAATGATCCATTTGATGCTGATAAATACGATTTAGTGTTCTTCGGTGGCGGACAAGATTTCGAACAACGGATCGTTTCAAAAGATATCCAAGCAAAAAAAGAGGCTATTACTGAATACATCGAAAATGATGGTGTTACAGTCGGCATTTGTGGTGGTTTCCAGTTATTAGGCCATTATTATGTAGATGCTGCCGGAAATAGAATCAACGGTATTGGTGCTTTGAACCACTATACCTTGAATCAAGATGACAATCGCTTTATTGGCGATATTGTTATCAAAAATGATGAGTTTGGCGAAACCTATAAAGGTTTTGAAAACCATAATGGCCGTACTTTTCTTGGTGAAGGTGTTAAACCTTTGGGTGTTGTTGAAATGGGTTATGGCAATAATGGCGAAGATAAAACAGAAGGTGCTCATTATAAACAAACCTACTGTTCATACTTCCATGGTCCCTTATTAGTTAGAAATACAACATTAACCGATCGTATTCTGAAAGAAGCAGTAAAAAAACGATTCCCTAAAGAAGCAGAAAAATTATTTACCTAATATAAAAGAGCTCTATATTATTTGGTGTGAAAAATTTACTCACCAAATAATATAGAGTCTTTTTTTGTAAGAAAATTAACGATTAAAAGAGATTTACTCGACACTCTGACCTAATTCTCCTCAAGAAATAGTAACTAGATGGCCTCTTCTCGACATTCTTATCCGATTCTCCTCAAGAAATAGTAACTAGATCGTCTCTACTCGACATTCTTATCCGAATCTCCTCAAGAAATAGTAACTAGATCGTCTCTACTCGACATTCTTATCCGAATCTCCTCAAGCAAAGAGCTTTAAAAATGACTTAGTCATTTTTAAAGCTCTTTTTATTTCTATTAAACTATTTTAGACAAACTGCATCCAAAATATGTGAAGTAAATAAATTTCTTCTGGAATGAACATGTTCGCTTGTATCTAACTATGTTATGGTAACACCGATAGCCATAGTCTTTCCAGTTGTCGAGCATTACCGCCGTTTTTCAAACCCTTATAGTTAAACTGATTGCCTCGCTTAAATCCTATGAATTTGATGCGATAATTTCTAAGTTGCCTTCAATTGTCCATTCTTTAATGTCATTTGGCAAGATTAGGTGAGTTCCTTTTGTTAGTTCATACTCTCCTGCTTCAACAATCAATTTACCGTTTCCATCTAATACGCTAATAAGAGTGTACGGAGCAGTTGCAATAAAGTTCGCTTTACCATTCACTTCCCATTTATAAACATCAAAAAATGAAGTCTTTACAAATGTTGTGATTGTTGCTTCTTTTTGTTCTTCAATATTCATTTCAGGAGTCGGATCAACGTGCGGAACAGTCGTCACATCAACTGATTGTTGAACGTGTAGTTCTCTTGTGTTTCCTTGATCATCCTTACGATCATAATCATACACTCGATAAGTTGTATCGCTGGATTGTTGCGTCTCAAGAATGGTGATACCTCCACCAATCGCATGAATCGTTCCACTCGGTACAAAGAAAAAGTCTCCGTTCTTAACTTTGATACGACGCAATAAAGCATCCCATTTTCCATCAAGAATCATTTGTTCTAATTCTTCTTTTGTCTGAGCATGGTGTCCGTAAATAATTTCTGCACCTTCGTCTGCATCAATAACGTACCAACATTCTGTTTTGCCTAATTCGCCTTCATGCTCCATACCGTATTGATCATCTGGATGAACTTGAACCGATAAATCATCTGCTGCATCTAATATCTTGGTCAATAAAGGAAAAACATCTCCTTTTTCGTTTCCAAATACTTCACGATGTTGATCCCATACTTCTGCTAGAGTCATTCCTTGATAAGGTCCATTTTCCACTATGCTTGGCCCATTTGGATGTGCGCTGATAGCCCATGCTTCTCCAGTTTTGTCACTTGGCAAATCATAGCCAAATACGTCATGCAATTTTTTCCCGCCCCAAATTTTTTCTTGCAATACAGGCGCTAATATCAATGGTTCATTCATCACTTTACTCCTCCTAAAATACATTACTTATTCATGGCTTCCTTTTCTGCTAAGTAACAGTTTATCAAAAGGTCTCGTTGGCTAAGATATTCTGACTTGTTATCATTAGTTGGATGAACACGATTAGACAGAAAAACAAATGCCTCTTTTTCTTTGATGTCCAATAAAATAAAGGTTCCTGTAAATCCAGTATGAAACAAATAGTTTTTATTGCCGTTTTTCTTAATATCCCATCCTAAAGACCGGTTTAACTTACCAGTGGGTGTCCAATCTGTTAATAATGATAGCACAGTTGTTTCATTAAGAATACGTTTTCCACGAAATTCTCCTTTATTCAGCATCATGTGACTAAAGGTCAAACAATCTGTTAGTGTCGAAAATAATCCAGCACTTCCACAGTGATTTCCTAATATATACGCTTTAGGATCGTGGACCTTTCCTCTTATCAGCCCTCTCTTTTGATCTACTTCAGTTGGAACACATTTTTGTAGATCAATAGGATGATAAGAAGTCTCCTTCAAATCCAACGGCCTGCTAACTCGCTCAGCAAATATATTAGCCAAAGTGTCTTGCTCAATCTCTTCAATGATAAACCCTAATAGGATGAATCCTGTATCTGTGTAGCGTACTTCTTTTCCAAAGCCTTTACCCACTGGCAAATGAAGAATGGCTTGCTTCAATTCATTTGCAGATAAAGAATCACGGTTCGGTATATAGCCTTCTAGTCCAGATGTATGAGTCAATAAATGCCTAATCGTTACCTCTTGTGCTGAAAAAGTTGTCAAATATCGTCTGACTTTATCATCAATAGCTAATTTCCCTTCTTGCCACAGTTGCAAGATCATCGTTGTCGTTAAAAATACTTTTGTTAAAGAGGCAATATCGTAAATAGAATTTTCTCTAAGGGGTTCTTTTTTCGGAACAGTGGCAGATAAGCCTTCATAATATTCCAGTTGTTTACCATTTTTGATAAAACCAAAACTTGCTCCCGGAAGCAATTCATCTTCAATTAATTGTTGAATAAACGCGTTTGTTTTTGGATACATTTTATTATCCTTTCTGAATCTTTTTTCAATTCAACTTCCTCTTCATATTCCATCATTATAATGGAACCTATCATTTTCTTCTATAGTGATTTTTAAGGGTCTATAATTTTTAGTGTTGGTAGATTTCTAAAATTGATTATACAAAATTTTTGGAGGAATAGGGGTTGCTTGTAGCCGTGTAAAGGATTCAATGCG
>NZ_JBEMBC010000066.1:0-14906 GCF_040274425.1 Carnobacterium sp. | reverse complement strand
TTTTGGTTTAAAGCCCTATTATTTCATTATTTACCTTTCAACGTTTATAATTGGTTTATAGATTAATCAATCTTTTTTAGTTTCATTTGTAAAGTCACTCTATTTCTTTAGGCAATCGTTACTCTCTCAGTATTTTTGTCAGTTGTCTTAGCTTACAGTGTATCTACTTATTTAAATCTTCAAAAGTATTTATTCAATCAAGATTCATTATTAGGAAGGAGAATGAAAATTATGATAATAATAGCGATTATATTATTGGTATTGGTAGGGATAGTAGCATTTTTAAATATGGATATGGCTACTTTTAATCTTTATTTCACTTCATTAGAACTCCCTTTGTGGTTACTTTTCGTTGGCTTCTTATTAATTGGAATGCTGATAGCTGCATTGTTTGCAATGTCTAAAGGGGCACGTAATAGACAAGTGATCAAGAACAAGAATGAAGAATTAAAAAATGCTGAAACGTCTAGGGACGATGCAGTTAATAGAGTCAAAAAAGAATCAGAAGCACAACTCGAATTGCAAAAGAAAGAGGCTGAAATTCAAAGTCTTAATACTCGTTTAGCTGGTTTAGAAAACAATCAAACGGCTCAACAAAATGAAACAGTTACAACTACACAACAAGTAGATCCTATCAGTGATACCTCTACTGCTAAAGAAATTCATGTAGAAGAGTACCATATTGATGACACAACTACTCCTAAGAAATAATAAGCATAAACAATTACCTGTTAAAAAGAGGCTAGGAACTGTGTTCCTGCCTCTTTTTTTGTTCCGTTATTCCAATTAATTTATTGATTGGAATCATTGATTTCATTTATATGTGCATGACCCTCTGTTTCCACATTCAATTTTTCTTTTTTTACTGTTCCTTTAACTTGCTTTGTATCTTCTACGCTTTGTTTATGAATCGATACTTCTTCTTTTACTGTTGGCCGTTTCGTTACCTCAATTTGTTCTTCAGAAATAGGTATAACGATTTCTTTTTCTTTCTCTATACCATTTGAATCGTTTGTCCCATCAAGGTTATGCTGTTCAATGACGATTTCTTCATGACGAACTGGAACTTCTATTGTCTTTGTTTCTTCTATCACACGTTTTTTAGCTTGAACCTCACCCGTTTGAACTTCTTGTTTCGTTACATCTAATTGTTCTTCTTTTAATTGGATAGTTTCATCCGTTGCCCGTTGCTTTTTGATCTGAAGAATCCGAATTCGAGGCATTTGTAGGTTCATCTGGATTTGACGAAGATTCTAAGGTTATTCCTGGACCTGCTCCAAACATAGGATCTGGATCCAAAGGAGTAGTAGTCTTTCCTTTTTCGTGTGACTCATTTTCATTACGGTCTTTTTTTTCTTCATTTATCATAACGATAATATTTCCATTTGCAAGGTCCTTTTGGTAAGAATACAGTGGATCATCATCAGAGCTAGTAGAAACTTTTCCATCATGATCTTCTGTAGAAAAAATACCTTTGATTTTTTCCCAAGCAGAACGATCATCGCTTCTTTTTGCATTAGTTTTTTGATTTGTAACAGCTTCATCTGTACTCACTTCTACATCTGTAGTAGTGGAAATTGAATTTTTAGATTCCGTACTGGACACTAATGTGATAGCTTCCTTTCGATAACCTTCTTCTTGTAATTTCCTAACGGCTTCTATTGCTTCTTGTGGTGATGTATAGCTTCCTACAACATATCTGTTCATTTTCTTTCCTCCCCTTCATCTTCATAGACTTCATGCTATCTTTATTGTACTGAGTCCAAAATGGTTACTCAAACGATAGCTCTTGCAAAAAAATTTGTTTATCCATCGTTTTTTTCATCTAGTTGCAAACACCAAACAGCAATAATGATTGCTAGTACCATTTGGGCATCCTTTTTTTCTTCAATATCTAAAACATAAGAGTCTCCATAAGAAAATCTTTTCTTTTTAAAAGAAGCTATTTTGCTAAATCCTTTTTTTATTTCATAATCTTCTTTTTCGACATTTCCTTTAATCTTCCAATCAATTTTCTCAATAACGTAATCAGAAGCAATTAAATTAGTTTCTTTTTTTACTGCACCAACTTTTTCGTCTTGTTGGTAAATCATATATTTAGGTGAAAAGCCTATTTTTTTCTCTTCAATGGATAGGACTTTTTCTTTAGACTGATTATAAATGTGCACTTTATTTCCAATCGCTATTCGTTCACTCTTAACGGTATAAAGGACTTCTTTCTGTTCATCTTGTACAAGTAATTGGTCTCGTAATGAAAATCTTTTTTCTTTAATATAAAGCTTCATAATGGATCACCTACTTTCACTTCCGATTATAATCATTTGTTTGACTGTATGCTACTATAAAGCTAGTTGTGAACACTTTTTTACACTATTTCTAGCCATACTGCTTCTTTCTTTTAGCTAACGTTCTCATTTATAGTGCAATATGCTATGATGAACCTATCAAAACATATTGATACTAGAGGTGAAAACGTTTTGAATTTCGAACAAAATTTTACTCAATTACAAAAGCAGCAACAGCAATTGACCATGACTCCTCAGTTACAACAGTCGATTCAAATGCTGCAATACAATCGTAAAGACCTAGTTGATTTTTTAAAACAGAAATCCTTAGAGAACCCTTTTATCTCTATTTCTGTAAAATCAACAACAAAATCACAAGGAACGTCAACTCAAAAATACAATAGTAATCAGTCACACTTAAACCAAACTACTACTGGTTCCATATGGGACACATTAGCGACCTCATCTACTACTTCTCTTTACGCTGCTCTATTAGAGCAAATCTATTTATCCTTTAGAGATACAGCTTTACGTGACTTAGTTATTTGGTTGGCTCAATATATTGATAATAACGGTTACTTAACTCTTTCACTAGATGAGGCTATTAAGCTAACCCAAGCAGAACCGTTTCAGTTATTAGATGCCTTGACCCTTTTACAGCAATTAGAACCAGCAGGTGTCGGTGCCAGAAATTTGCAAGAATGCTTAATGCTTCAAACCGAACGAGACAATCAAGCCCCTAATCTAGCTTATCTGATTTTGGAAGAAGAATTTGAGGCTTTTGCAAACCGCAAGTGGGAGCACATCGCAAAGCGTTATGCTATCTCATTAAGTGATGTTCAAGAAGTTTCAGATTTCGTCAAGACTCTTACGCCACACCCTGGAGCTATCTTTTCGAGTACTCCTACTCAGTACATTCGACCAGATCTATCGGTTAAAATAGATGATGAAGGTCAAATAGTAGTACGGTCTGTTAAATCCGGTCTTCCAGTTATCGTGTTTCAAAAAGAATACTATGAGGAGCTAACTGCAATTAAAGATAAGGAAGTTTCAACATTTATTCATGACAAGCAATCCGAATATGAATGGCTAAAAAAAAGTTTGATGCATCGAGAAGAATCTATTCTTAGAATAGGCATTGCTATTGTCAATGCTCAAAAGGAATTCTTTTTATCCGAAGATCATCCGATCCAATCGTTGACTCTTAAGAAGATTGCTGATGAACTGGATATCCATGAATCTACAGTAAGTCGTGCTGTTAACGGAAAATACCTTACGACTGAATTTGGTATATTTGAATTGAAGCACTTCTTTACAAATGCTTTAGTCACTTCATCTGAAGAAGGAGAAGGATCAATTTCTTCTAACCAAATAAAGAAAAAAATACAGTTAATTATTCAAAATGAAGATACTAAAAAACCTTTATCAGATCAAAAACTTGTGGATCTCTTAAAAAAAGACGGTATCGAAATATCTAGAAGAACTGTTACAAAATATCGAGAAGCTCTTTTTATTCCCAGCTCTCCTAAACGCAAACGTTTCGACTAAAACGATCATAATTTAGCTATCTCGCCTATTTAAGGTGGAGGTAGTTTTTTGCCTTTACATGCACTATTTCAGATTTTTATTTTGACCTATATTTCGCCATATTATGGGTTATTCTTATCCACAGCTCTTCATTTTACTTCTATAACTTCCTGTGTAATAATCAATTTATGGTTATGTATTTATCAGTTTAAAATGAAAACGTATTCATTGTTTATTCGTACGATTTTTGTGAGTAAAGAATACCAATATTTATACTTGAGGTTAATTAATCTTATTGGGGGGATTACTAATGAAAAGAAAATGGTTGGGTTTGATTTATGGTACAGCAACACTTTCTTTGTTGGCAGCTTGTTCTGGTTCTTCTGAATCTGGAAGTGATCCAGATCAATTTGCAAGTACAGATGAGTCTACTATAACTGTCTGGGCTTGGGATAAAAATTTCAATATTCCTATTATGGAACGTGCTGGAGAATATTACACAGAAGATGGTCATGAAGATTTTAAAGTTGATGTAGTTGAAATGTCAAATGAAGATACTATTCAAAAACTTGTCTCTGGATTTACTTCAGGTGTTTCTGAAGGATTGCCAGATATTGTTTTAGTCGAAGATTATGCTGCTCAAAATTTCTTGATTAACTATGAAGGAAAGTTTTCCGAATTATCTGAAGAGATTGATTTTGCTCAATTTGCTCCTTATAAAGTTGAAGCCGTAACCCATGATGAGGGTATTTATGCTGTTCCTTTTGATTCAGGCTCTGCTGGTCTTTATTATCGTACAGATTATTTAGCTGAAGCGGGCTACACCGAAGAGGATATGCAAAATTTAACTTGGTCTAAATTTGTTGACATTGGGAAAGATGTTAAAGAAAAAACAGGAAAATGGTTTGTAGCTTTTATTCCTAATAGAGGAACACATTACATTCAAATGGCTATGCAATCTGCTGGTGTCTGGTACTTTGATGAAGATGGAGAAATCTTCTTAAAAGATAATCCAGTTGTACGAGAAATGGCCGAAATCTTGAAAGAAATTGAAAAAAATGATTTAGCTAAACCAGTTGATTACTTCGCTCCGGAAGGAATTGGAGCTGTAACAAGCGGGGAAGTAGCTGCGGTCAATTCAGCTGTCTGGTACTCTGCTACGATAAAATCAGCTGAAGATCAAGCTGGTAAATGGGCTTATACAAACCTTCCACTATTGGAAACAGTGGAAAATGCGACTCCTTATTCTAATTTAGGCGGATCAAGCTGGTTTGTTTTAGAGGATTCTCCGAACAAAGATCTGGCAATAGAATTCCTCAAAACTGAATTTGCAGGAAATGATGAATTTTATCAAGATATTCTGGTAGAAAATGGTGCTGTAGGAACCTATATTCCATCTCAAACAGGCGAAGCTTATCAATACAAAGATCCCTACTTCAATGACGCACAGATCTATAAAGACTTTTCAAGCTGGGCTGAAGAAATTCCTGGGGTAGATTATGGAGTAAATACCAGTGTTGCTTATGAAGCTTTGAGATCTGTTTTACAAGATTACTTTGATGACAAACTTACTTTAGATGAAATGCTTGAACAAGCTGAAGAATACTACACTATGCAAATAGGAGAATAATATTCTTAGTGGATTGCGGTTAGTAGTTTATTCCTGCTGGCCGCATTTTTTATTCTTTACTATACGGGGGTGAACCATTATGAAATTAAAACATACATCAAAAAAATCGGATCTTTGGAAATTTATATCGTTTGCTGTTATCTTCAGCTCAATATTTTTGCTTTATCCGATCTTTTACTCCATCTATATATCCTTTCATAATATGAGAGGTTTAAACTCAGTTTTTACTGGATTTGGTAACTATCTTCGTATGTTCCAAGATGATGTTTTTAGAAAAGCACTCATGAACAATTTTACTTATTTGATTTTTCAAGTTCCTATCATGTTGATATTGGGACTGCTGTTAGCTTTCTTACTGAATTCGCCTAATTTAAAAGGCAAAACCTTTTTTAGACTAGCTATTTTTTTACCTTGTGTTACCTCATTAGTATCTTATGCCGTTTTATTTAAAATGATGTTTCAAGTTAGCGGCGTAGTTAATGATTTCTTGCTTACTATTGGATTGGTTCAATCTCCAATTGATTGGTTGAATAGCCCATTCTGGGCAAAAGTTACGATCATTATTGCTTTATGTTGGCGATGGACGGGATACAATATGGTCTTTTACCTTGCAGGACTTCAAAATATATCCACAGATACTTTAGAAGCAGCTGAAATAGATGGAGCTAATGCCTTTCAAAAATTTTTCCGTGTGATTATTCCACAGCTTAAACCCGTTATCGTATTTACAACAATCACTTCAACAATTGGTACCATACAATTATTCGATGAAGTGGTTAATCTTACAGGTGGCGGCCCATCTAACGAGACTCTTACAGCAGCACAACTTATCTATAATCATTCTTTTGTATACACTTCTAATTTTGGTTACTCAGCGACTTTATCTTGGGCTTTAGTGGCCATCGTTGCGGTATTATCCATTATTCAACTCGCTATTACCAATAAAAAATAATTTTTTATGTAAAGGGGAAATTTTAATGAGATCAAAAGCACTTAGCTTTTTAAAATACACTTTTTTGATTCTATGCTCTTTTGTTTCCATCTTTCCTTTTTATTGGATGATTGCAGGAGCAACGAATACATCTAATCAAATAGCGGAAGGGAAACTATCAATTGGATCTAATTT
The DNA here is from genome assembly GCF_040274425.1 of Carnobacterium sp. Classification (NCBI taxonomy): domain Bacteria; kingdom Bacillati; phylum Bacillota; class Bacilli; order Lactobacillales; family Carnobacteriaceae; genus Carnobacterium; species Carnobacterium sp. Next base: position 8,338 of record NZ_JBEMBC010000066.1, on the reverse strand, counting down.
ATTGAAAAATCTCAGTGATCTACTTGAAGGGTATAATATTCCACTCATTATGTGGAATTCTTTAAAAGTATCTCTGATTACTGCGGTGCTAAGTTTAATCGTTACCTCAATGGCTGCCTTCGGATTTGAAAAGTTTACGACTCGTAAAAGTGAGATTATTTATTCTATTCTCTTATTATTTATGATGATTCCATTTGCTACGCTTGTTATCCCTCTGTTTAAAATGATGGCTGGTTTAGATTTGATTAATCAACATTTAGCTATCATTTTACTGTCTGTATCGAATATTTTTCTTGTCTTTTTCTTTAGGCAAAGCTTTAAGTCCTTTCCAGATGATATCATTGATTCAGGTAGGGTCGAAGGAGCAGGCAACTACAAAATTTTCTTTAAATTAGTTTTCCCAATGATGAAATCAGCTTATGCAGCTGCTGCTATCTACTCTTTTATGAATGCATGGAACAGTTATTTGTTGCCTTTGATCATACTGCAAACTGAAGATAAATATACGATGACACTACTTATTTCCGGTTTATCCTCCGCTTCTTATGTAGCAAATTATGGTGTACAAATGGTGGCAATAACGATTGCTACCATGCCAACACTTGTTCTATTCTTAATTATGCAAAAGAGTTTCGTAGCAGGAATGACAGGTTCCTTAAAAGCTTAAATCATGATTAAGTTAATTAAAAATAATGGTCATGAAAAAGCACTTGATTAATCCTTATAAGATTAACCAAGTGCTTTTATGCTTTTATTTAATATCAATAAATAGATAAAACTCACTATTGTATTTATTATCGTAAATGTCAATAGAGGTAAACACAATATTCATCTTAGCTTCTTCATTTTCTGTAGTAACGGTTGCTTCTTCTAAAGTAATCACATTTTTAGTTTGTGCACTTGCTGCAACTTGATCAATCGTCTCTTGAAGATCAATAGTGATAAGAGTATCATTCTGTTCATTTATCAATGAAAGGTTGGTTGTATTATCTTCATTTTTGGAGATTATATCATATGTTGAATTTTCAACTTCAAAATCTATTGCTGAGAGAGTCGGTGAATCATATTGAGAAAATACGATCATTTTGTCATAATCCTCAATCGAAAGTAGCGGACTTCCTTTCCAATCTATCGTTGCATAATAAGATTGATTAGGTGAAAAACTTGACTCATCATAAACCGGTTCAAAACCGACAACTTCTTCAAACTGATAGTTTAATCGTTGATTATATGGTGCTAGCCATTCAATTTCTTTGCTGTAGTTCATACTAGCTAAATAATCAATTGTTTGGCTGATTTTGATCTTATCTTCATCTGGAATAGAAGCATTCGGTATGATTTTATTTCCTTCCAACATATTATTCTTTACAAGTGTTTCCTTTAATAAGTTTGTTTGAGACACACGGCTAACCGTAAAAGCATCTACTGGAGGAAGGATTGAGATCAAAGAAAAAACTATTAAGACCACTGCTACCCATCCATTCTTTCTAACAGGTAAAACACTGAAAATAATTCCAGCAATAAATGCAAATACTCCGAATAAAATAACGTAATATCTACCGAGTGTTAGTCCCGTTTCTTGAATTCTTAATACAGAAGAAACAGTTTGAAACAAAACAATGGGTACCAATACTTTCGGAAAAATTTTTCTGAAGAAAATAGCCGATTTTGTATTTATAGTACTCACTAAAAAGTACACAATGATTACCGTAATAGCGTAAGAAACCAGCATAGGTTCTAATAAATTGTTTGTCCAAAACTCTCCTGTGATATTTTGTAAAAGATAAACTAACAATATTATGGTAAAAATAGCTGTCAATGGAATAACAATATAGGAAAGTAAAAGTTCTAGTACTTTAGGAACCATTAGCTCTTGTTCGATCTGTTCTTGTTTATCAGCCTGCTCTTCCAACGACTGAGTAGATTCGTCTTGTTTGCTTAGATAAAGCGGCGTTCCCGAAAGGAAAAAAATTGGCGCAAATAGTGAAGCAACTAAATTTAGACAGTGTAAATTCACTTTATAATCTAAAGAAAATAACAATTGGTCAACAGCTAAAAGAATAAATCCAATCCCTGCGTACAGAACTACTGAAAATAATACTGTCGTGAAAAAGGATTTAAACGTCGCTAAGAAACTTTTATTAAAAGTAACTTTACTGTTTATAGTAGGAATCCACATAAAAGCAAACGTTAAAGCAAAGAAAATGATCCCAGTCTTAATAGTTGTTTCCAGATCATAGTCAACGGATGAACCAATAGTATAAAAGTATAAAACAGTCAATATTATGGCTCCGACCATTAATAAGATACGTTGCATAGTTTTTTCAAAAAAACGTTCATATACATGCTGTGCTGTTGCACTTAAAAAAACGCCTATAAAAAAGCTGTAAAGATACCTTGTGTAATCGTCTGCTTCCTGTTGGATCATATAAGCATTTAACCCAGCAATAGCAACTAAAAAAACAACACTTAGTGGATACCGTTTACAAGCTTGAATGAATCCTTGAAATTTATTCTGTATATTTTGTATCACCTTCATCAATAAACACTCCTCTCCTCATTCTTATTATGTAGTCTAGCTTAGATTTCTGTCAATCGTAAACCTATAGAGTCTATAATAAAAAAAATCTGATACACACGTATCAGATTTTTTAGGGCTATTTATTTACTAATCAACGTATTCTGTTTGATCTTTATTTAACCAAGAGTAAAGCAGACCGATCACTAATGCGCCACCTACATAATTGCCTAGCAAAGCTACGACCCAATTCAGTAAGACAGCACCGATTGTCATACCAGGGACTGTTCCGCCTGAAGCAAAAAAGGCTAGTGAAAAAGATGAAAAATTGGCAATAACGTGTTCAAAGCCTAAGTAAGCAAAAATAAAAATAATAAATATCATAGCAATAATTTTTCCAGCGTCATCTTTCATGCGAATGGTACAGAAAACAGCAGTATTTACAATAATATTAGCAAATATACCTTCCGAAAAGATTTGAAGAGGTGTCTTAGCTAATTTTCCAGCTACTGCTGTAAAGAGATAATGATCACTTGGTAGTTCATGAAACTTATATGTGAAAGATATAACTAAACTAGCAATAATTCCACCGATTAAATTAAATAAGAGACAATAGAATAATATTGACAAAGCTTTTTTAGGTTTTATTAGTTTTCTTTGTATAGCTACTGTCATGTACATCATATTTGAAGTGCCCAGTTCTGCATTCATATAAATAATCATCACCAATGACCAGCTAAACATAAATGCATAAAGCATTTTACCTAATCCGGGTGCTATTTCTTCACCTGCCTGGCCAATCATAACGGCTACAGCTGTTCCTAAAGTTAAAAACAAACAAGCTAACATAGCACGTACAAAATAGCGAAGTTTACTATTATCATATAAACTTTGTTTTTTCAGAATGCTTTTTTCAATGTTGTATATTAATCCCGTATTTTGAGTATCCATTTTCCCTACCACCTTTTTAAGTTTGTTATCTTTTTAACAATATAATTATTATACAGCAATTACTGACATTTTAATATAAAAATGCGCTTTCAAAAAAAGAAAAATAAGAACAAAAAATGAACAACATCTCCTCAGTCGATGCTGTTCATTTTCAATTGATTAAACTTGTTTCGTTCCCTCAACAATCCAAACATATTCATTCTTCTGTTCAAATTCTATCTTAAACCCCGCTTGATTAAATAGTTCTCTTAAGGTGGAAATCAACGGATAATATTCGCGCTCTAAATCATCTGCTAAAGTATAAAATTCATTTTGTTTAGCCTGTTGAATGAGTTGGTCCATTATTTTTTGAGATTCAAACATAGTATCTGCGAAAATGATTTTCCCTCCAATTTCAAGTTGATGCGCATAATCGATTAATGCTTTTCCTTTTTCTTCGTTAGTCAAATGATGAAAAACATATGAACTCACAATAGTATCTAGTTGTCTCAATGGTTTAGGATACTGTTGTAAATCCCCGTCATAAATGATGATCTCTTTCGGCAGCTTTTTCCTTGCTAATTGTCGCATTTCTTTTGACGGTTCTATTGGGAACACCCATTTTCCAGCTGTAACCAGTTGCTGAGTTAGATTTCCAGTACCAATTCCAAACTCTAATACTTGCGTACCACTTCTTTGAACAATATCTTTTAAAATATCTTGATAACCTTCAAAAACGGCTTCGTATTCTGGATCTTTCCCTTCTACAAACTCATCATAATCACTTGACCAATCAGTAAAAATATCTAGAAATTCACGTCCCATATCTTGTTACTCTCCCTTATTTTTCGCGACAAATACTAGTGCTTGATCCAAGTCTTCAATCAGATCTTCTACATCCTCTAACCCAACAGACAAGCGAATCAATTCGTTGTTAATTCCAGATTTTACTCGAACGTCTTTCGGAATAGATCCATGTGTCATTAAAGCAGGAATTTCAACCAAACTTTCAACGGCTCCTAAACTTTCTGCAAGGGTGATGAGTCTCAATTTTTCAACAAATATTTCAGCTGAGTACCCTTCTTTTAAATCAAAGGAAATCATTCCGCCAAATCCGTTAGCTTGTTTTTTAGCGATTTCATGACCAGGGTGACTTTCCAAACCAGGATAGTACACTTTTTCAATACTAGGGTGATTGACTAGGTAATGCACGATCTCAAGAGCATTTTTTTCATGCTCTTCCATCCGTATACCTAATGTCTTGATTCCTCTTTGTAAAATCCAACTATCTTGAGGCCCTAATATTCCGCCAATAGCATTTTGTAAAAAACCAATTTTATCTGCTAATACTTCGTTATTTGTTGTAACTAAACCTGCCACGATGTCGCTATGTCCTCCCAGATATTTAGAAGCACTATGAACAACGATATCGGCTCCAAGGGTAAGTGGGCGTTGATGATAAGGTGTAGCAAATGTATTGTCAACAATAGTAATTATGTTGTGCTTTTTCACTATTCTAGCTACTTCTGTAATATCGGTTATTTTTAGCAATGGATTGGTTGGCGTTTCTAAAAAGATAGCTTTTGTTTCTGGACGAATAGCCGGTTCAATAGTACTTAGATCACTTGTGTCGACTGTCGTAAATGTTATTCCTAAATGGACAAGCACTTTATTCATTAATCGATACGTTCCTCCATACACATCATCGCCCACAATAATGTGGTCACCTTTAGAAAATAAAGACATTACAGTATGCGTTCCAGCAGAACCAGAAGCAAAAGCAAACCCACGTACACCTTCTTCTAAGTCTTTGATCAGCTCTTCTACTGCAAAACGAGTTGGATTTCCGGTTCTAGAATATTCGTATCCTTTATGTTTGCCTACTTTTTCTTGTTTGTACGTTGAAGTTTGGTGAACTGGTACATTTACTGAACCAGTTGCTTCATCATGGCTAATACCACCGTGAATTAATTTTGTTTTCATTTTCATTTTTAACACTCTCCTATTGATAGATTTGTTTACTTAAATAACGTTCACTGCTGTCTGGAAAAATAGTAACAATGTTGCTTCCTTCAGGTAACAATTCTGCTTCTTTCAAACAGGCAGCAAACGCTGCTCCACTTGAGCTTCCAACAAACAACCCATTTGTTTTGGCTAACTGTTTAACATAGTAAAAAGCTTCTTCATCTGAGATCGTATAAATGTGATCTATGATCGATCTGTCTAAAAAATTGGGGATAAATTCCATTCCAATACCTTCAGTTCTATGCCCATAACTCATACCTCCACCTAGAATAGAGCCTTCAGGTTCTACAATAGCAGCACGAATCGATGATTGTTTTTCTTTTAAATACGCTGCCGTTCCAACAAATGTTCCACCACTTCCGGCTCCTGCTACAAAAGAATGAATGGGGATGTTGGCCATATCTTCCATGATCTCAGGTCCAATCGTTTCATAATACGTTTGAGGATTAGCCGGATTTTCAAACTGCATAGGAATGTAGCTGTTTTTGATTTCAGCTGCCAAGATTTTAGCTTTTTCTATGGCACCTAACATTCCAATGTTCGTCGGTGTAAAAATTAACTCTGCGCCTAGAGCCTTCATCAACTCTTGTTTTTCTTGACTAAATTTTTCTGGAACAGTAAAAATAACCTTTAATCCATACTGCTGAGCAGCTAATGCTAAACCAATTCCAGTGTTTCCAGCAGTTGGTTCAATAATAGTAGACTGTTTATCTATATACCCTTTTTCAAATGCTTCTTTAAGTAAATTAACTCCTAAACGATCTTTAATACTGCCTCCCGGATTGAACATTTCCAATTTAGCAAATATTCTGCTGCCTTTTGGAATTTCAACACCTTGTATCTCAAGTAATGGAGTTAGGCCAATTAAATCTTGTGTTTTTTTATAAAGCATATTTCTCACTCTCCTCATTCTTAGCATACGTAGTCTTAAAAAAGTAGACAAAAAAAGTGCATGAGTGGTTACACTCATGCACAGAAAATCATTCTTTTATCTCATTACATTCACTGAAAACAGTTTCATACCTCTTTAGAGAATTTCTCTAAATTTCAGCATATAAGGGTATGAAAAGGGTTTATTCACAGGAAGAAGCCATAAAAGATGAGAACTGAAGACATGAGCGTTTCATACAACATTGACAACAACACACGTCTAATTCGATCATCTTTTTCATTCCGGCTTCCTCCTTTCTTAATTAGTAGTTTTAAGTAACACCTTTTATCTATTGGTATGAATGTTATGTTAACAGTCCTATTTTCATTTGTCAAGAATATTTTGGTTCCCTTATTCATCGACTAGTAAAACAATTTAAAAGAAAAAAATGGTTTAAACATCTCTGTTTAAACCATTTGACACAAATCTTCAGCTGTTACAGAGCTTTCTATAAGAGTCGTCGTTTTTTCTTCTCCAGTAGTAACCAAGACACATGTTGGCGTATCTGTTGCACCCATTGTTTTAGAGACTTCTTGGTCTAAATGAAACAACGATTGAGTAAATGAAGAGTGAAAATCAGATAGAAACATCTCGATATCTAGTCGTGCTTTTTTTGCTGCCTCAATCAATAGTTTTTTTGATAACGGCTTATCTTGATCAACAATCTGCTCTTGCACAGTCATAAGAAAGTTACGGCCTTTTTTCTTACCTTGTATCGTTGCCGCAATATAAGCTAGCGAAACATGGTAAATATCATTTTGTAAGGTATTCCATAATTGTGTACTCTGCGTTGGCATTTGGTTTCTTTGCATATAATTAAAAAGGGTCTGAGGATTGTGATAAGGAAGAATACTCATTTGAGCATCTTTTTCATAAATTCCAATAAATTTTAATACTTCTTTTTCCATTTTAAAAGAAGATTCACTGATTGGATTAATAAACAGAAAAATTTCAATTTGTTTATTTCTTTCTACCATAAACGATTCACCTCGTTTCTAGCTTGTTACTATTCTTATAGTAACAATAATAGTCATTTATATAAACTATTTTGCTCAAGAAAGCTTGTCAATCCAATATTGCAGCTATCTATACGGTTGCTAGAAACTTATTTTATTCCTCTTCAAATAAGTGGCCTTTTCGTAAATAAACCTGTTGTGTTTCATAGATTCCTTGATTACCAGAAAAAAGATAACTGACGACACAGACCAAAAACAAATACGGCAACGCTCCTACCCCAAATAACTCCAGTCCCATGATAAAACATGCTACAGGAGTGTTGGTTGCTCCTGAAAAAACACCAATAAATCCAAGTCCAGCTAAAAACGGAATAGAAATATGCAAGATACTGCCTAATGTACTTCCTAAAGTAGCCCCTATTGTAAACAAAGGTGTGACTTCTCCGCCTTGAAATCCTGAACCTAGAGTAATGGATGTAAAGATTAGCTTACCTAGAAAGTCAAAATGCCCTGTTTCACCTAAAAATGCTTGATCGATCAAAGGTAAGCTGAGTCCTAAATAATCCCTCTTACCAATGATCACAACCAAGAGAATAACAATCAGACCACCTATAAAACTTTTCAAGACAGGATTTTTAAACCAATTAGTCATAATCGCTTTTACTGTACTGGTTAACCAGCTAAATAAACGCCCTGTAAAACCAAATAGACTGGCTGCTAGCAGCAATTTTACAATCAACAAAGGATTGGCCTCTGGTATAGCCCCCATATCATAATGTGTATGAGCCACCCCCCAAGCAATTGTTACCCAATTAGCTATTAAAGCCGCCCAAAGACTTGGAAATAAAGCTTCCTGACGTACATACCCAATTGCTAATACTTCCATTGCAAAAAGAGTACCTGCAATAGGTGTACCGAAAACGGAGCTGAATCCGGCACTCATTCCACTGATTAACACTATACGACGGTTTATTTTCG
>NZ_JBEMBC010000065.1:1170-15300 GCF_040274425.1 Carnobacterium sp. | reverse complement strand
TGGCAACGATGCCAGGTTCACTTTATGCGTGATATCCTCAATTGTATCCCTAAGAAAGATTCAAAACCCTTCAGAGAAGAAGTCAAAGCACTCTTCAAATTTACGGATATTGAAACGGCTCGCAAGGCTAAAAATACTATAGTAAGTGCCTATAGCGAACAATCAAAATACCATAAAGCCTGTGAAAAACTAGATGAAGGATTCGAAGATGCCTTTCAATACGCCGTTGTCGGTAAAGGTCAATCTAGATTAAAAAGCACGAATCTTCTTGAACGGTTAAATGAAGAAGTCAGACGCAGAGAAAAAGTTATCCGAATCTTTCCGAATCACGCCTCTGCCAATCGTTTAATCGGTGCAGTTCTTATTGACCGTCACGAAGACTGGCTAAGCTCTACCAGAAAATATATTCAATTCTAACCTATAGGTTAAAGCTTTAAAACAGTGTACTGTATTTTACACAATTTTATGGACTTGACTCCATTATTAATCATTTTAATCCTCATTTTGGATTCGAAGGCTTTTCAAAAATAAAAGCATTGATGCCTTGGATCGTGAAAATTACGTTTGAACATCAGAATTTTATAAAAATGGAGTCCATTGATGTATTTAAAAATAATGAAATCACACCTATTAATTTGGAGAAATCGGAACTGGTTAATAAATAGATAATATAAGGAAGTGCTAGATGGACTATATACGTTGGATCAGAAGTTATGTTGGCAATCAAGAAATTATCTTGAATTTTTCAGGTGGAATCTTGACCAATCAAAATAATGAAATTTTATTGCAGTTACGAAGTGACAAAAAATTGTGGGGTTTACCGGGAGGAGCTATTGAGAAAGGGGAGTCTGTTGAACGCGCTGCAATTAGAGAAGTTTTAGAAGAAACGGGAGTACAAGTCAAAATTACAGCGCTATTAGGTATTTATTCTAATTACTTTGATACTTATCCAAATGGAGATAAAGCCCAAACAATTACAACCATGTTTATTTTTGAAACTATTGAAGGCAGCATATCTATCCACAATGCTGAAACGTTAGATTTACGATTCTTTTCTAGAGATAACTTGCCAGAAATTGCTAATCAACAGCATGAAGATGCAATAAGAGATTATTTTTCAGGGGAGATAGGATTTTATCGGTAGTTCACGGACACGATTTTGGGTTGTAATCAAGAAATGATTTTTAGAAATCTCTTTTGAAACTTATCACTAGTATAGCCAATAGACTCATAAAATTTATGAGCTCCTAACCTAGTTTCTCCAGAATTTAATCGTACACCAATTAGACCAAGTTCACTGGCTACGAATTCAATTTTCTGCATTAATTGTTTTCCAAGGCCTTTTTTTTGATGCTTTTGATCAACTGCTAGAGCCAATACATTCAACATGGGTTCAGAATACAGTGATTCATATAATTCTGCATGAACATATCCTGCAACTAGACCGTTCTCTTCAGCAACGAAAAAGAAGTGGTGATTAACATCAGCTAATAATTTTACCATTTGTTTTTTAGTAATTTCTATAGAGATATCATATCCTAGAGATGTTGCATTTATTAATCTGATGGCTTCAGCATCCGTCATCTTCATGTCTCGAATCATAAGCATCCTCTTTTCATAAATAATAATTAACTGCATTTTATCATAGTGTAATCACTATGAGTATTCTAAATATATTTTTTTAAAGATAACTTTATAAAAAAACAACTATTGATTTGGAGTGAATTTAAGTATGTTTAAACATGTGATTTGGGATTTTGATGGAACACTTTTTGATACTTACCCAGTAATGGCAAAAATTTTTAAAGACTTACTGGAAAAAGAAAGTATAGAAGAACCAATAGATGAAATAGTAAAAAAAATGCAAGTATCTATGGCTTTTACTTTAAATTACTATAAAAAGAAATATAATATAAGTAGTGATTTTATAAATGAATACCAAATCCAACGAAAAATTAAAGAACTTACATTAGCCAAACCGTTCGCTGAAATTGAAGATATTTGCAACTATATCCATTCAACTAATAGAAAAAATTATTTGTATACTCATAGAGGAGAATCATCGGTAACATTGTTGAGGAGCCATGGTTTGTATGATTATTTCTCTGACTTCATTACATTAGAGCATGGTTTTGAAAGAAAACCAATCCCAGATGCACTTAATTACCTGATAGATAAGCACTCCATCCATCGTGATGAAGCAATTATGATTGGGGATCGAGAGTTAGATCTATTAGCTGCAAAAAATGCAGGAATCAGTGCTTGTTACTTTAACGAAAATAGTGAAGAAAATGATAATTCTGATTATATAATTGATAACTTTAAACAATTGTATGCTATTTTGTAAAGCGTATCCGTTTGATAAAAACTAACCATATGGCACGCAAACTCTTTTTGAGAACGATAAGGATGAAAAATATTATTTATATAGTAGGTAAGAACACAATATTTTACTAGATGGATAAAATTAAAAAACGTATTTACTTGTTAGAAAATAATCTAAAAGTAAATACGTTTTTTAGTTAGCCTGTTGCTTTATTTTAAAACAAAGTTTCTGATTCTTTGATTTGTTTTTCGAGCTCTTGTCTGTTTAGTTCAAGTTTGCCTTGTAAGTCGACGATTGATTTGCCGAGCGTTTCAAGCATATCAATATTGCGGCCAATTTTTGCTTTTGTATCCCAATCTGAAAAGAGATTATCAAAGAAAATATCGAAAGTCTTACCCATGCCGCTAAATTTTTCGTAGCTAAGATAAGTATCTAAAGAAAGGTCTTTTAGTTCTTTGGTATAATTTTCTAATAGTTGTTCTAATCGGCTCATTTTTGCTTCAGCTTTATTAATTTTATCGTATTTCATCATATCAAATATAAGGCTGCTGTCTGTAAACATATCCCAGGTTGAAAAAGAATCAGCGGAATCTAAATCCTCTAGAGCATCATCAATTCCTTCCAATACTTTTTCTCCAGCAGCAGATGCTTCATCTAATTCAATTAATTCTTGTTTTAACTGAGCCCGTTTTATTTCTTCGTCAGTAATTTTTTCACGGAAATGAGTATCTTGACGGTATAAAATGTCTTTTAATTGTTTGATTTGAGCGGTATTTTGCTCAACAGCTGATTGAATAGCGGCTAAATCTTCTCTAGCTTCAAGCAATAAAGCTAAAGATAAATCTAATTCCATTTTAGCAGTAAGCTGTTCCTGCATTTCTTTGTCTAATTTTTTATCATAATTTCCAACCATACGTTTTAAAAAAGTGGACAAGGATTCCGCTTGTAACTTTTCGACATCTTCACTTTCTTTATCAAAAGTTTCCTTTGCTAGTTCGTAGCGTTCATTATTTTCTTCGTATCTTATTTTGGCAGAGGTTTCTTTTTTTAACAGAGTCTTTAATTTTGCTTGTAAATCTTCGTATTCTCCCATTATTGAACCCACTCTCTATGTATAATTTCTTTGAACTAATCAGGTATTCATTAAATCTATTATGTCTTAAAAAACGAAGAACCTCAATAGTCAAAAATGAGTTTTATTATCTTTAATTTAAACTTTTTGGAAAGTAGAATTGTGAGAATCAACGCATATTAGTGGAAAATGATTTCTGTGAACCGTTATACTTCTTATAAGTTAACCAATCTATTAAATCTTTTAGGAGGAATAGTATATGGTACAAGAAACGTATTTGATTACAGGTGCAGGAACAGGATTTGGAAAAGGTATTGCTTTAGGCTTGGCGGAACAAGGAAAAAAAGTTATCGCAGGGGTCGAAACAATGTCAGAAGTGTCTGCTCTTGTAAAAGAAGCAAAAGAAAAAGAAATTGAGATACAAGTTGAGAAATTGGACGTAACTGATCCAGCAGATAGAGAAAGAGCATGGACATGGGATGTTGATGTATTATTGAATAACGCCGGAATTTCAGAAGGTGGATCTTTAGTAGATATACCAGAAGAACGATTGCGTAATCAATTTGAAGTAAATGTATTCGGACCAATCTTATTGACTCAGAAGATAGCCAAAGCAATGATTAAGAAACAAAGAGGGAAAATCGTGTTTATGTCTTCTGTTTCTGGTCTGACGGCAGATCCTTTATCAGGACCTTATGGCGGATCAAAATTTACATTGGAAGCATTTGCCGAGTCTTTAAGTAAAGAACTTCAGGAATTCAATGTACAAGTGTCAACCATTAATCCCGGACCTTACTTGACGGGCTTCAATGACCGCGAGTTTGAAGCTTGGAGAACTTGGAGAGATAATCCAGAAGAACGCATTTTCGACTATACACAGTTGGCATTCCCTTATGAACAATTTGATCCTGAAGAGCTCATCAAAGAGGCTATTGAAGTAATGACTGGCGCAACGAACGACTATCGTAATGTTATTCCTAAAGCAATGGAATCAATGATTAAAAAGAGACAAAAAGAACTGTGGGATAAAAAGACCGATGAAAATCTTGGAGAAAGACATGAAATGGTTCAAAAATCGATTGATATTGAACCAGCTACAACTCCTACAAAAGGCATCGTGAATAAAATAAAAGATAAACTATAAGAAAAAAAAGAATTGTCTCTGTGAGGCAATTCTTTTTTTATTTTTCCAAATTTAGACGAGTTTGTTTTTGATAAAGATAAAGGTTTAAACTTTATGATAGATTCATTGAAACGGTCATTTCTAAGGCTTCTAATGGAACTCTAGTAGTTCTCAGTTGGTAAACTATGTTGCTGTCTTGCCAACGAATATCTACATTAACTTCTTCTCCGCCTTGTGGGTATTGTATATAAACGACACCTTGACCATCAGGAGCTGGAAGATAATGATCTTCTAAATAATCTACTATTTTTTTTGCAATTCCAGGATTATCCATTTGATCTTCACTAACAGAACTGATAGAAAACAGCCAGTTTCCTTCTTCCCAGCTAAAGTATTGAGTCCCAGCAGCGCCCTCGCCATAGCCGGTAATACCATAGCCCAAATCTGAACCGCCTTCCTCATAGGGGCTTATGGATTTGCCATTTGAGAATGTATCCATTTCTTCACTTGCCAAATCGGAATTTTCATAAATTGTTCCAGTAACTTCAGCTAATTCTCCTTGGTCATCCGTATAACTAACGGTATAGTTATCTACTTCATTTGTTATTATATCGGCTGTAACTGAAGAGGATTCAGTGGTTGGAAAAGCTGTTGGCAATAAGACATGATCAGGATTCATTTTCAATTCAGAAGATACTCCAATGGGTTGGTGTGAAGGCTTTTCTTGGCTTTCTTCATTAACAGAAGAAGAGCTGGTTGCTTCTTCGCTACTTGAACTACTACTTGTTTCAGAAGCAGCTGAACTGCTTTCATTGCTAGTTGTGTCCATGGTTTGCGTTTCTTCTGACTCATTGTCAGATGATGACGTGTCGCCTGTATCTCCATTATTTGAACATCCTACCAATACTGCACCACATAGCCCCATTATTAAAAATTGGGGAATTTTCTTTTTTTTCATAAAAAGGCCTCCTTAATAGGTTATATTAAGGATAACGCTTTCTTTTTTTGAGGTAAACTAAATAGACTTATAAATACGACAAATCCAACGGGTAATTTCAACAAATTATATGATTATATAGATACCGTATGTTATAAATAAACTAATAAATATAACCTTAGGGAGAAAAACCTTAGGGAGAAAAATAATGAATATAGAAAAAGATTTATATGAAGCAGCGGTTCAATTAATAGAAGAAAGATATCCAATAGGTTGGGGAGGTGCGGCTGCTATGTATACAAAAGACAATCAAATCTTAACTAGTGTATCTCCAGACGTTCTTAACGCCTCAACAGAATTATGTATGGAAACAGGTTCGATACTAGAAGCACATAAATTAAATGTCCCCGTAACGCATAGTATATGCATCGTTAGAGATGATGAAAAGGCTCCTTTTAAAATTTTAACACCATGCGGAACATGCCAAGAGCGCTTAGTGTATTGGGGATCAGAAGTAAAAGCTGCAGTTACTACAAAAAATAATGACTTAATATTTAAAAGGTTAGAAGAATTGCAGCCTTATCATTGGTTAAACGCGTACAGTGGTAGATAAATATAATTGGGTACAGGAATAAAAGTAGAACGAGGAAGAGGTGCAATAATGGAAGGGAATTTGCTGCGTGTAGTAATTGGTGTTGGAGAATACGATAACAATCCAGAATGGATCAAATCTCAAAAAGAGGAACTTGATTTATTAGATCAACTTACGTGGGAAAAAAATTTTAAAAGAGAATCTATAGACGCAATTTTAGCAGAACATGTTTGGGAACATCTTACATGGGAAGAAGGACTAAAGGCAGCAAAAATTTGCTTCTTATATTTAAAAGCAGGTGGTTACATTCGATGTGCTGTACCAGATGGGTATTTTTTAGATAAGGATTATCAAAATATAATTAAAATTGGAGGACCAGGAGACCCGAATCATCCGGCTGCGAGTCATAAAATTGTATATAATTATCGTTCACTTACAGCTTTATTTGAGTCCAGTGGGTTCCAAGTGAACTTACTAGAACATTTTGATGAAAATGGGGAATTTCATCAAAATGAATGGAGTGGTGAACAGGGAGTGATTTTTCGGTCAAAAAAATTTGATCCACGTAATGAAGGCACTGAGCTGAAATTTCCTTCCTTAATTATAGATATACAAAAAAGTTCAAATCTTAATACGTGAGTTTACTTAAGTATAAATTCAAGGAGATAAAATTATGAAAACAGTGATAATTTCAATTACCAAAATCATTTTAATGATTATTTTTCTATATATTATTAATAATCTAGTTGGTTTCTTTTTTGGAAATCTAATACCTAATCCTGATGAAATGAGAGGCGCAGTATTTATTTATTTGTTTATATTCATATGTGAAATGATATTAGCTTATTTGAGCACATATATGGTATTTAAAATTGCTAAGATGGAAAAATGATTTTTTGTTCATGCAGCATTTTGATTCATTAGATGATAGTAGAATAGACTTTGTAGCGAAAACACTTTTGAACTGTCTTCAGTGTACGATGTAGTAGTATACTAAACAAAATTAAGTATTAAGGAGCTGTCTATGAAAATTAGAAAAGCCGGTATAGAAGATGTTGCACAACTTATAAAGGTCATAGAGAATGTAGAAGAATCTGGAAATATGCTATTTGACCCAGGAGAACGTACTTTATCCATTGAGCATGCAATCCAAATGATTTCAAGAGTAAACGTATTAGTTGCTGTAGAAGACCAACGTTTATTAGGATACATGATGGTAAAGAAAGATAATCCTAAAAGAGTGGCTCATAAAGCTTATATTGCAATTGGCATTCATAGTGAAGTCCGTGGCCGAGGTATAGGTGCTGCGCTTTTCCATGCTCTTTTTGAGTTAGCTAAACAGCAACAGATTCATCGATTAGAGTTAACTGTTTTAACGACAAATGAAGCCGCTTTAAATCTTTATCAAAAAATGGGCTTCGAAATTGATGGGCGAAAGAAAGATTCACTTTTTATTAATGGAGAATACAAAGATGAATTTTGTCTTTCAAAATTAATAAGTTAAATAAATTAGAAAAGAAATCTTGTGCAATTTATATAGGTTATCCATAAATACATAACAAAAAAATTGACGATTATTTGTTTTATTTAAAGTATAATAAAAACAACGAATGTAATGTTTAATGAATATTATAATTTTCTATAATATAAATAAGTAGATAATTTTTATTTGTCTAATATGGAGGAATTTTATGGTTTTTTCAGATGTTCTTTTTCAACTTTATAGTGTGTTAATTATTTTATTTTGGCCGGTAGTTTTGATATTCGTTGTTTATGCAGTATTGAAATTCATGAAATTAACTAAAGAGCAAAATAAGTATTTAAGTGAGATTAGTGAAGAGCTAAAAAAACAAAATGAATAAACATCCTAATTAAAAATAATTGACTAGGATGTTACATATAGAATGGGAGAAAAACACTTAATGTTAAAATAAAATAAGTGTTTTTTCATGCTAAATAGGATAGGTCATAGAAAAGACCGTTATAACTTAACTAATACTTTTAAAAATAATTGAACGGATCAAACATTTCAAAGAAAAAGTACAAAAAAGTGTCTCTGTACGACTCTTTGAACGATAGTTTATATCTAACTGTTTTATATGTTGCAACTATTAAAGCTATTAATGTACATAACATGGAATAAAAAATAAAGAATATTAATATAATGAATAGTATTTCTTTTAGTTTATTCATTTGAATACTCCGCTCTTTCAAAGGTTAGTAGATTTAAATCATTGAAACAATTAAACAGATACCGACAAAAATAATAAATAAATAAACTACTAATACCCTCTTGAACTACTTGGATTTTTAGAGCTTAAATTCAGATTTCAAAAGGGAATATTTGTTCATATCGCGTAAATCACCATACATAATGATATCTTCTTTATCTGTTCCAACTAAAGAAAATCCGCTTTTTATCGCCACTGCGTTACTGCCTATATTTTCAGTATCAGCAACAATAGTTAGTTTATTTAATCCCATTTCTTCGAAAGCTATTTGGCATACTTTTTTTACAGATTTAGTTGTTATTCCTTTTTTTGCTTGAGAAGAATGGATCCAATAGCCTATTTCTGCCTTTTTATTGCGAGAATCAATAAAATGTAAATCAATAGAACCAACTAATTTATCTTCATAGGAAATTAAAAATAGTCTATCCGTTCCTTTTACTTGACCTGATAATTTCATGTTTATGTACTTGATTTCATCAGTTGGTTCCTTAGTTACGTCCACAAAGTCAAGGAATTGTCTGATGTGTTCTCTATCACTATCCACTAAATCAAAAAGCGTGGATGCCATGTCTACAGTAGGTTGTACAAGGGATAATTTTGAATCTATTGGCAAATGAAAATAATGTTTCATATAAAATTCTCCTTTACTAAATAAAATTTCTGTTTAAAAAATCAAAATAGTTAAAAGCAGTGTGATGCTGTTTAGTATACATCAGTTGTTCTTTTTTTTGTAATTAACATAAGAAAACCAGTATCCTAATAAAACAAAAAATAGTAAGAATAGATTATCTATTGCAGGTGAAAATCTAAAGATAGTACTTAGAATAACTGCCAGAAAAACTAGTAATAGCGTAAATATAAGTTGTTTTCTAGTTCTCATATTCCTTCTCCTAAGCATTACTTTAGAATAATTTTTTTGAATGTGTCAAACGTTGTATAGACTGAAAAAATCAGTACCAGTATTATCGTGATCCATTCTTTAATATCAGGTATAGATAGGGTTAAATCGTGTGAAAAAACAATAAAATATAACAGAAAACTACTATCTAAAAGAATAGTACCAATTACTTGTAATCGATTATTTTTCATATTGAGAACTCCTTATTTTCGCCAAAAAGTTGAACAATCTGCTTTATCTAAAATGTTAAATTCGATTATTTTTTCAAGTAATGAGAAATCTATCGGGCTGTTCCACTGGATACGGAAAATTTCCTTAGTGGGATTATAGCCAGCTTGTACAATTTCATTAGAAAATTGACGGATTCCTGCTTTTTCAGGCGCCACAGACATATGATTTTTGGATACGCTAAAGCCAATAATAAATGTATCGTGATCGGTAAACATGGGCTGATTCCATCCAACTCTTGGTTTCAATTTTGGAAAGGTCTTTGCTACCCAAGTTAGTACTTCTCCTGTTCGTTCCCGCTGCTGTATATTATCAATGTTTGCTAAATAGTCTGAAAAGATGTCCATGTAATCCCTCCTGAAATGAAGTTAGTCGCTCTGAGAAAGTGATCGATCCTATTAGTAAATAAACTTTTTGAGTAATTCTTGTTTCAACTATATATTTTACAACCTTGTTAGTCAAATAACCTTATGGAACAAATTATTAATGTGCCTGATCTTTTGATAACAATATAAGTTTATCTTAAAGTGATATGTATTTATTGATATTCGATAAAAAACAAGCTAATATTTATATATAATAAGTGAGGAGGTTATTTTATGAAACGAGGAACAACATTATTTTTGAAGTTAGCCGTTCTTTTTATTGGTCTTCCGATTATTGCATTGTGTATATTCGGATTGATTGGGTTAATAAGTAATCCGGCAAATCCAGATTATGACCAAGTACTCTATCCCATCATAATTGGTATTTATATATCTACTATCCCTTTTTTCATTGCTCTGTATCAGGCATTTAAATTGTTAAGCTATATTGACAAGAACCAAGCGTTCTCTGATCTATCTGTTAAAGCGCTAAAAAAGATTAAATTTTGTGCATTGATAATCAGTGGTTTATATGTGGTAATTCTACCATTTGTTTTTGGTTTAGCACAAATAGATGATGCCCCAGGGCTTGTCTTAGTCGGAATGGTTCCAATTTTTGCATCATTGGTTATCGCAGTCTTTGCTGCTGTTCTTCAAAGACTTTTGCAAGATGCTATTGAGATAAAAAAGGAAAATGATTTAATAGTCTAATCTGAGGTGAATAATATGGCAATTATAATCAATATTGATGTAATGTTGGCTAAACGAAAAATGAGCGTAACCGAACTTTCCCAAAAGGTTGGAATTACAATGGCTAATCTTTCGATATTGAAAAATGGAAAGGCAAAAGCGATCCGTTTTTCAACTTTAGAGGCGATTTGCAAAGCATTAGACTGTCAACCTGGAGACATTTTAGAATACAAAAATAATAATGCTCAATAAAATAGATAGAAAAATGAACAAACAGAGCTCTGCGTCAATTGATGGTGGAGCTCTATTTATTTGTGTGCATAAAGGGTTTTTGTAAGGTAAACTAAAGACATCAAACTTTAGGAAGTGAAAAGATGTTCAACTTATTTATTTTAATGCTTGAACGTGGCGGATTGATTATTATTTTGGCATATATTTTAATGAATATTCCTTATTTTAAAAATCTTTTAGGAAATCGAAGAAGAGCAAGTACGATGGTTCAGCTGATTGTAGTATTCGGAATATTTGCTATTATTTCTAATTTTACCGGTATAGAAATTGACGGAAATCAAATTATGATCGATCAACCATTTACTGACTTAGCCACCCATTCTTCGCTGGCTAATACACGTGTATTGACGATTGGTGTTTCAGGATTGATAGGAGGACCGATCATAGGTGTGAGTGTAGGAATCATTTCGGGAGCTATCCGCTATCTTCAAGGCGGAATGGACGCTTATATTTACGTGATTTCATCTATATTAGTTGGATTATTTTCCGGGTTATATGGGTTGAAGTCTATTCGGGAAAATACTTATCCAAAAGTTGGAGAGGGACTCGTCTTTGGTGCAGCAATGGAAGCTGTCCAAATGGTGTGTATTATTTTATTAAGTACAAACTTCCAAGAAGCTGTAAATTTAGTCAAATTTATTGGGTTGCCCATGATTTTGACGAACAGTATTGGAACAGGGATTTTCTTGTCGATCATTGACTCAACATTGCGGCAGGAAGAACAGACAAGAGCCGTCCAAACCCATGATGTTTTCCAATTGACCAATGAAACGATGCCTTATTTTCGTTCGGGCATGAATGAAGAATCCTGTACGCAAGCAGCAAAAATCATTCAGAAGCTGATCAAAGTTTCAGCTGTAAGCATCACCAACAAAGATAGCATTTTAGCACATGTTGGTGCAGCCAGTGATCATCATTTTCCGTCAAAAAAAATAGTGACCAACTTATCTAAAGAAGTTTTGCGAACGGGAGAGATCAAAGAAGCACATTCTCATGGAGAAATCGGGTGTGATCACCCTGGCTGCCCATTAGAAGCTGCAATCGTTATTCCTTTAAAGTCAAAGGAAAAAACGATTGGAACGTTAAAGTTGTATTTCACTGACGCCTCAAAGTTGACCTTTGTTGAAAGACAATTAGCGGAAGGCTTGGCTACTATATTTTCCAGTCAAATTGAACTTGGCGAAATGGAATTGCAAAGTCAACTATTGCAAGATGCAGAAATCAAATCGTTGCAAGCTCAAGTAAACCCACATTTCTTCTTTAATACCATCAATACCATTTCTGCATTGATTCGAGTGGATAGTGAGAAAGCTCGCGAAATGTTGCTGCAGTTGAGTACCTTTTTCCGATCTAATCTGCAAGGTGCCAGAACGAATGTGATTCCTTTAGAAAAAGAACTGCTTCAAGTAGAAGCTTATATGAAGTTGGAACAAGCGCGCTTTCCAGATCGCTATCAGGTCGAAATGAACATAGAAAATGGGTTGAAGAATATTTTATTGCCTCCATTTGTGATTCAAATATTGGTAGAAAATGCCTTTAAACATGCATTTAAAAACCGGAAAGTGGATAATCTAGTCCAAGTAACGGTCAATAAGATGGATCAGGACATTCTCGTAAGTGTACAAGACAATGGTTATGGGATAGAAGAGGATAGGCTTGGAAAATTAGGCAAAGAAAGTGTTACTTCTGAAAAAGGAACCGGATCAGCTTTAGAAAATTTAAATAAGCGCCTGATCAGTTTATTTGGGGATAAAGCTCAATTGAACTTTAAATCTTCAGAACAAGGAACCGTTGTTTTTTGCAAGATACCTTACCAAGGAATGGAGGGATAAAAATGTATACCTTAATAGTGGATGATGAACCATTAGCTAGAAATGAACTGGCGTATTTATTGGAACGTTGTGAAGGAATTACAGCTATCGTTGAAGCCGAATCTATTGAAGAAGCTTTGGAAAAAATGCTGCAGCATGAAATAGATTTGATTTTCTTAGATATTCATTTGACCAGTGAAAGCGGACTGACGTTAGCGAATAAAATCAACCAGTTAAAGAATCCGCCAATGATTATTTTTGCGACCGCTTATGATGAATATGCCATAAAAGCATTTGAATTAAATGCAACGGATTACGTTTTAAAACCGTTTGAATTGCCTCGAATTCAAGATGCTGTCCAAAAAGCGTACACTAGATATCAAAAAGAACGGGTACAATTGCAAGCGGAGGACAAACAAGAATACTTAAAGACGATCCCTATTCAAATGGACGAGCGTATCTACATTGTTAAAATCGAAGACATTATTGCTATCGCTGTGGAAAACGGCATTACAACTATCTATACTGATGAGAAAGAATACACTGCGACTGAACCTTTAAACGCCTATGAAGAAAAAGTGAAAGGGCATGCTTTTTTGCGAGTACACCGCTCTTATTTGCTTAACATGAAAGAAATCCTAGAAATACAGCCGTGGTTTAACCATACGTTTCTCGTTACGATGAGCAATCAAGTGAAAATCCCGGTAAGTAGACATTATATGAAACAATTTAAAGAAGAAGTAGGATTGTAATGGCTCATTGATTAAATGAATTTGAGAACTGCTGGCGGGCACTTTAGCTAGCAGTTTTGCTATGTCAGCTTGATTTGGATCCTAAACCTCATTTTTTATAGTACAGTAGGGCTATAAAAAAATTGGCAACGACAATTTTTTGCTTAATACTATAAGGGAGGCAGGAAAGCATGATTACATTGTTGGGTGGTATCGCGTTATTAATTTTAGGTTATTTTGTTTATGGAAAGTATATTGAAAAGAATTTTGGGATTGATCCGGATCGTACAACACCTGCAGAAGCGTTAAGGGACGGATATGATTTTATTCCGATGTCTAAATCGAAAAATGCTATTATTCAATTATTAAATATTGCAGGAACAGGACCTATTTTTGGTCCAATAATGGGAGCGCTTTATGGACCAGTGGCTTATATTTGGATTATCGTGGGTTGTATTCTAGGAGGGGCAGTACATGACTATATGCTGGGTATGATTTCTTTACGAAATGATGGCGCCCATTTGCCAGAATTAGCTAGTAAATACTTAGGAAAACCAGTAAAACATGTGGTGAATATTTTTTCTATGCTACTTTTGATGTTAGTTGGTACTGTTTTCGTTACTTCACCAGCTAACTTGATTGAAAGCATTACACCTGATTGGTTAACATTAGGGGTAATTATTGGATTGATTTTTGTCTATTATCTAATTTCCACCATTTTACCAATCGATAAAGCAATGGGGGCTGTTTACCCTTATTTTGGTGCTATTTTAATTATCAGCACACTAGCTATTGGATTGAGTTTGATTTTTGGCGGACACACTATTCCGAACTT
>NZ_JBEMBC010000065.1:0-1160 GCF_040274425.1 Carnobacterium sp. | reverse complement strand
GCGTTATTAATTTTAGGTTATTTTATTTATGGAAAGTATATTGAAAAGAATTTTGGTATTGATCCGGATCGTACAACGCCTGCAGAAGCATTGAGAGACGGCTACGATTTTGTCCCAATGTCTAAATCTAAAAATGCTATTATTCAATTATTAAATATTGCAGGAACAGGCCCTATTTTCGGACCAATAATGGGAGCGCTTTACGGACCAGTTGCTTACATTTGGATTATCGTAGGTTGTATTCTAGGAGGAGCAGTGCACGATTATATGCTAGGTATGATTTCTTTACGAAATGATGGTGCCCACTTGCCAGAATTAGCTAGCAAATACTTAGGGAAACCGGTAAAACATGTCGTGAACATATTTTCTATGCTACTTTTGATGTTAGTTGGTACGGTTTTCGTTACTTCACCAGCTAATTTGATTGAAAGTATTACACCTGACTGGTTAACATTAGGTGTAATAATTGGATTGATTTTTATGTATTATCTCGTTTCAACCATTTTACCAATCGATAAAGCAATGGGTGCTGTTTATCCTTATTTTGGGGCTATTTTAATTATCAGCACACTAGCTATTGGTTTGAGTTTGATTTTTGGCGGGCACACCATACCGAACTTAACACCAGGTACGATGCAAAACTTTAATCCAGAAGGTACACCTATTTTTCCTGCTCTATTCTTTACCATTTCTTGTGGAGCTTTGTCTGGTTTTCATGCTACACAAGCGCCAATGGTTTCTAGAACGTCTAAAAATGAAAAAGAAGGACGATTTACTTTTTATGGCATGATGATTGCTGAAGGTGTGATTGCAATGATTTGGGCTGCAGCTTCAATGTCTTTATTTGACGGGCAAACACTCAGCCAAATGATCAATAATGGGACTCCTTCACTTGTAGTTAACCAAGTATCTTACATGCTGTTGGGTAGTGTCTTTGGGACAGTTGCGATTATCGGCGTAATTGTTTTACCGATTTCTTCAGGACTTTCTGCTTTTAGAAGTTTACGGACGATAGCTGCAGATTATCTGCACATTAAACAAGATACACTGAAAAAAATATTGATGGTAACCATTCCTTTGTACGCAATCTCGTTAGTTTTAACGCAAGTTGATTTTAATATCTTATGGAGATATTTCAACTGGGCAAATCAAGTTACGGC
>NZ_JBEMBC010000064.1:0-15561 GCF_040274425.1 Carnobacterium sp. | reverse complement strand
GTCCTTGTGTTGTATCATATTTTAATAAGTGAGCTAACATTTTTGGATCTGTTAAGTCGTTAACTGCTACCACTTCAATACCTTCTAATTCTTGAATACGACGGAATGCAAGACGTCCAATACGTCCAAAACCGTTGATACCTACTTTAACTGTCATAAATAGATTTCCTCCTTTAGGAATCATGCAATATATTTATTTTAAAGGGTTATCCCTGTTAAAATCTCGTTAGCAGCACCCTCATCTGTGATGAGCCACGTATGGCGTGGTGCTTTTTTCATATGAGCCTCAATTGCTTTCGCTTTGGATTTACCACCAGCTACTGCGAGCACACTAGCAATATCTGCCAGTTTATCAGATTGCAAACCAATGCGTGGAATTTTATACACCACTTCACCAGACTGATTGTAAAATTCTCCAAACGCTTCCCCAACTGCTGCTTTATTTTCAATCAGAGCTAGAACCTCTTCGTTCATTCCTCTGCGTTCTGCCATAAGCTTAGCGTCTCCGATACCATATAAAACACAATTCGCATCGTCAACCAACTTAAGTGTTTTTTTAATTCCCGGTTCTTGTAATAGCGGTTTATATGTTTCTACGCTTACTTGCTCCGGAACATAAAGAACACGGTTTTCGCCACCCGTTTTTTGTGCCATTAAAGCACTAATAGAATTAGCTTGAATATCGACCGATTCTCCTAAACCACCTCTGGCAGGAACAAACATTAACTTTCTTTTGCGAGAAAGAGTTTCATTCATTTGATTTGCCGCTTCTGCCATAGTAGTACCACCCATAACAGCAATGATATTATTGCCTTCTGGAAGTAAAAAGTCTAAAGCTTCTACCGCAGCACGGCCCATCTCTTCATGTAATTTCGACTGTTCATCTACATCACCAGAAATAATCACACATTGTTCAATCTCCAAATAAGAAGCGAGTTTTTTCTCTTTCTCTTTCATCCCCAACAGTTGACCCATTAACTGATCTAATTGGTGGTAAATGGATTCCCCTTTTTCGGTTAACTCCATTCCCATTTTTGAAGTTTTTATTAGTCCTTGTTTCTTTAAGCCTTCTGATTCCGTACGTAAAACACGTTCTGTAATTCCCATACGATCAGATACCACTCTTCTTCCAACAGGTCCTAATAAAAAGACATTGCGCAAAATTTGGTAACGATTCTGAAGTGTATACATGATATCTGGAATGACTTCTTCGATAACAGATAATACATTTTGCATAAGCGACCTCTTTCTACGTTGGTCGCTTTGTGACCGCGTTAGTCGTTTAGCGACCATTGTTACTTAAAAAAACAAGAGAATCAAAAATGAAAATCAAACTTTCAGTTTCCTGTACTTGTTTTTTTATCATTCAACAACAGTACTAAACCAAGTACTATTACCATCTCTCACAACGTTAATTGTACCAGTTATCTAGTAATCTTTCAACTGTTATGTTTATAAGTTTTTCATTAAAATCGTGAAGAAGATATGTCTTTTTCACAAGCCATTTCTTAAATCCGTGCTTCAATCAAGTTTTTAAGTTCTTGTTGCGTAATATGTTCATCGAAAATTTCTTCATCAATAAACACTGTTGGTACAAATACGACATTTGCTTCATTTGCTTCTTGGATAATTTCTTGAGCTGCTGCTTCATTTGATTGTAAGGATAAATTTCTTTTCTCAACTGCATAAGCAGCTATATCATCAACCGATTCTAAATATCCCCACTCTTCTTGGTGAGCAAAAAAGAAATCGATATCTTCAAGCGCTTTTTCAGGATTTGAATAATCTAAATAACGGTGTACAACATTTCCTTTTTTCAAACTTGGTTTTTCTTTATCAAAATGTTTAATGATTCGCTGCACTTTTCCAGCAAAAACATATTCGTTTAATATATCTTTTGAATCTTCATACCACATTTTACAATATGGGCATTTTAAATTAATAAATTCAATCACTTTAACTGGCGCGTCATCACTTCCAATTTTAATTCCATTAGTTGTATTTACTTTGTCTGCCTTTATGTTGCTAATATCCATTAAATATCCTCCCTCATTAACTTGTTAATTACATTATACAGATAATATTGTATCAATTAAATGGATTCGACTTATTTAGTCGTTCCACGGACCAATAGAGCAAAAAAAGAGACCGAAGCGCTGCTCCAATCTCTTTTTTTCTTTACTCTTCAATTGTATGCCTTATCTAAACAGGTTTGCACTGCTTAGCTTAATGCTGAACTATTTTCCATGATTTCATCAATCAAACCATAAGCTTTTGCATCTTCTGCAGACATATAGTTATCACGATCAGTATCGCGTTTGATTACTTCAATAGGCTGTCCTGTACGATCTGATAAAATTTTATTCAAGCGTTCACGTGTGTTAAGAATGTGACGAGCAGCAATTTCAATTTCAGTAGCTTGCCCTTGAGATCCGCCCGATGGTTGGTGAATCATAATTTCAGCATTCGGTAACGCATAACGTTTTCCTTTTGTACCAGCTGTCAATAAGAAACTACCCATTGAAGCAGCCATTCCCATTGCTATAGTTTGTACATCTGCTTTAATAAAGTTCATTGTATCAAAAATCGCTAAACCAGCAGTCACACTACCACCTGGAGAATTAATATAAATATAAATATCTTTTTCAGAATCTTGTGCATCTAAAAATAGTAGCTGAGCGATTACAGCATTTGCTAGATCATCGTCTACTGGGCCACTTAACATAATAATACGGTCTTTTAAAAGACGTGAATAAATGTCATAGGCACGTTCACCTCTTGATGACTGTTCGATTACTGTAGGGACTAAATTCATAATTTGTTTCCTCCTCAATTGTTCGTTTCTTTTATAGTGTAACTAAACTATTCACACTATGAGTTACTAAGTGTATTTTACTCCATTGGTCAAAAAAGGTCAATTTTTTTCGTTTGCTAATTTTGAAAAAAAAGTGATTAGAATTCATACTCTAATCACAAAAATAACCTTAAGACTTTGATACAATTTAAACACTTTCAATAAAATAATTATAACATAAATAAATTATCCAAAAAATTAAAAGCTTCTAAATGATCATAATCTACATTACCTTTTATCCACCATAAAAGTTGAAACTATTAATGGTAAGGTACCCATTGTTATTCCCCTAAAATATCCTTATTCTTTTCTTCAAATTCATCAAGCAATACTCGAGCTTCATTTGTTGTTTCTGTTTCCATCAACTGCACTCTTAAATCACTCGCTCCACGAATACCACGAACATAGATTTTGAAAAAGCGACGAAGTGGTCTGAATGAACGGGGTTCATCAACTGTATACTGATCAAAAAGATCTAAGTGCAATCTAAATAAATCCAGCAACTCTCGACTGCTGTGCTCTTTTGGTTCTTTTTCAAATGCATAAGGGTTATGGAAAATGCCTCGCCCGATCATAACGCCATCCACACCATATTCTTCCACAAGTTTTAAACCTGTTTCGCGATCCGGAATGTCTCCATTGATCGTCAAAAGTGTCTGAGGTGCAATTTCATCACGCAATTTTTTTATTTCTGAAATCATTTCCCAATGAGCATTGCCTTTACTCATTTCTTTTCTTGTCCGTAAATGGATAGAAAGATTGGCAATATCTTGTTCAAAAACGTGTGTCAACCAATCACGCCATTCATCGATATTTGTATAGCCAAGTCGGGTCTTAACACTTACCGGCAGTCCCCCTGCTTTTGCTGCTTGGATCAAATCTGCAGCAATGTCAGCACGGCGGATAAGACCACTACCTTTTCCTTTACCTGCCACATTCGGTACCGGGCAGCCCATATTAATATCGATTCCTTTAAAACCTTGTTCTGCCATACCAATGCTCATTTGGCGGAAGTGTTCTGGTTCGTCTCCCCATATATGAGCTACCATCGGTTGTTCGTCTTCAGTAAATGTTAAACGACCACGGACACTATCGCGTCCTTCTGGATGACAATAGCTAACAGTGTTTGTAAATTCTGTAAAAAACACATCTGGTTTGCCTGCTGCACTCACTACATGACGAAACACGACATCCGTTACATCTTCCATCGGCGCCAATACAAAAAACGGACGCGGCAAATCTTGCCAAAAATTTTCTTTCATTTTAACTAATCGATCCTTCCGTAATGGGTTGTCAGCTTATACTTTCACCCAAGTTATAACTATCTAATCTAACTAACAGTTCAATAATGATTTTTTAACAGTTGGAATTATACAGCCAATTGTAAAATAAGTCCAATTCGTTTCATTTAAGGAACTCTATTGAAACTTCTATTCACTGAAAATTCCAGGAACTGTTTTTGGACGAAATGAGATAGAAAAAAAGATCCAAAAATCGTAAGTGTTTCCACGAAATTCGGGTCTGAATTTTACATGTATTTTCTTCAATAATATGCGTTAAATGTGCGATACACATTTCAAATTGTTGCTAAATCAACATTTTCCTCATACTCAAATGCCCCCTGAGGGAATCGAACCCCCATTTCAAGAATCGGAATCTTACGTGATATCCATTACACTAA
Organism: Carnobacterium sp.; assembly: GCF_040274425.1. NCBI lineage: Bacteria > Bacillati > Bacillota > Bacilli > Lactobacillales > Carnobacteriaceae > Carnobacterium > Carnobacterium sp. The sequence goes on along the minus strand of NZ_JBEMBC010000064.1, from coordinate 11,026 downwards.
GGGGACTACTAGACTCAAACAAACTTGTTTAAGATGCTGTCCTATTTTGACAAACGTCAAAATACCAACTATTACAGTGTAGCCCAGTTATAATGAAAAAACAAGCAGAATTTCTAGACTGACCAAGCCTATCATTCCCTTCATATCGAGAAATTTCTTGCATATCTCTGTACATGCATTTTTTAATTGCTTACAGTAGATCGTGTAATTTCCTTAGTTCTTAGCTTTTCAGCCATCTCATTCAGTTTACGCAACCGATGATTGATTCCGGATTTACTGATCGTTCCACTAGGGATCATTTCTCCTAATTCTTTTAATGTCACTTCAGGATATTCTAAGCGCACAAGCGCAATTTCTCTTAGTTTTGTTGGGATTTTATCTAACCCAATCATATCATCGATAAATTTAATGCTTTCAATTTGTTTACTTGCAGCATCGATCGTCTTATTTAAATTGGCATTTTCACAATTGACCAAACGATTTACTGAATTTCTCATATCTCTGATGATCCGTACATCTTCAAACTTAAGCATGCCACTTGTCGCACCAATTAAAGCTAAAAAATCCGCAATTTTTTCTGCTTCTTTCAAATAAGTAATATACCCATTGCGTCTTTCTAACGTACGAGCATTCATATCGAATTGATTCATCATTTGACAAATATCATCGTTATGTTCCTCGTAACTTGAATGAATCTCAAGATGGTAACGACTTGTTTCTGGATTATTCACAGATCCTCCTGCTAAAAAAGCGCCCCGTAAATACGATTTTACTTTTTGAGTATTCATCATTACTTCATCTGAAACATGGCTATGAAAAGACATCCCTTCCATAATAGATAAATCTGAGAGTACCTCTTTCGTTCCATGTTTTAACCGTACAATGTACACATTATTTTTCTTTAATTTCATTTTCCGTCGAACCAGTAGTTCACTTTCAACATCAAAATGATCTTTCAACAACACATAGATTCTTCGTGCAATAGCTGCATTTTCAGTTTGTATATTTAAAATAAATTTTTTGTCCACTAATCCAACCGTTCCATTCATACGAATTAATGCAGCTAATTCAGCTTTAGCATGCTCCCTATGAACCTCTAATTGAGTTAATTCTTTTTTTACTTCTGAAGCGTAAGACATGGAGTAAGCCCCCTTTCTTTTTTTATGCGTTTATTTAGTAACTATTTCTTTTTTCTAACCTTCTATTGTCAAAAGCCAGTTTAAATAATTCATCCACAACTTTTGTTCCATTATGAAAGACTCCTTGATTTCTTAATTCAAGGAAATCATCCGATATAATAGAAGGAACTTCCTCAGCTAATCCTTTAAAATCATGAGCTACTTGTACTAAGTATTCATTGTAGCGCTCGGTATCCATATAATTTTCCGGAACTTCACCAATATTAACTAAAACCGTATCAATGAATTTTTTATCTAGGTGTTGATGCAATACACATACGTGATCGGCGTCCGTAAATTTTTCGGTTTCGCCAAGCTGAGTCATTATATTACAAATGTAAACGACTTTTGCTTCAGTCTCTTTGACTGCTTTTCCTAAATCATCAATCATTAAATTGGGTAAAATACTTGTGAATAAGCTTCCTGGTCCTAAAACGACCATATCTGCATCATGAATAGCCGCAATGACTTTTCTAGAAGCTTTTGCTTTATGATCATCTTCTGTTGTCGTTACATACACACGTTCTATTTTTTTTCTTTCTGTGGCAATTTTTGATTCCCCTGAAATTTTAGAACCATCCTCAAAAATGGCATGCAAAATCAATGCCTCTTCTGCTGCTGGATAGACATGTCCATCTACCAACATCATTTTAGACAATAATTGAATGGCTTCAAAAATACTCCCTCTCATTTCAGACATAGCCGCAATGATCAGGTTCCCAATTGAGTGCCCCGCTAAAAAGTTATCATTTGTATCAAAACGATACTGAAAAATATCTTTTTGAGCAGCAGGAATATTGGAAAGTGAGATCAGTACATTGCGAATATCTCCTGGTGGAACGATATTGGCATAATTTCTTAGCGTCCCACTACTTCCCCCATCGTCAGCAACGGTTACAATGGCTGTTACATCTGCTTCTTTTGATTTTAAACCATTCAAAATTACAGGTAATCCAGTACCTCCGCCAATGACCACAATTTTAGGTCTATTTTTCTTTCTTTCTTGTATCATGAACGATTCACCGATTCTTTAACCTTCCCTTTATCGCGATGAGTAACATGAACAGGATACCCATCAATTTCAATTTTCTGAGCAATCCGTTCCACTAAGGCTACTGAGCGATGTTTTCCACCCGTGCAGCCAATTGCGATAGTAACGTTGTTTTTACCTTCTTTTTTGTATCCCGGCAAAATATACTCTAATAAATCTGTAAATTTACGATAAAATATTTCTGTTTCTGGTTGTTTCATTACATAGTCATAAACAGGTTTATCTTGACCTGTTAACGGTCTTAAATTATCAATATAATGTGGATTAGGTAGAAAACGAACATCCATCACTACATCTGCATCAATGGGTAAGCCATATTTGAATCCAAATGATACCATTTCAATTCTGAACAACTCCGTGTCAACGGTTTTAAAATTACTATTGATTTTTTCTCTTAATTGTCGTGGCGTCAATTTCGTTGTATCAATCACAATTTGTGCTCGCCCTTTTATGTCTTCTAATAATTCTCTTTCTTTTTTTATTCCTACTATAAGGCGTCCATTCATTGCTAAAGGATGCGTGCGTCGTGTTTCTTTATAACGAGAAACTAATTCTTCATCACTTGCATCTAAATAGACTATTTTTGTCGTCACAAAAGAGGTATTGTCCATTGATTCCAAAGCTGTTACGATTTCTTCAAAGAAGGCTCTCGAACGTAAATCAATCACTAAAGCAATTTTTGTTAATTTACCAGATTCTTTAACTAGTTCCCAAAATTTCGGCAGTAAGCTTGGCGGCATATTGTCCACACAAAAATAACCCATATCCTCAAAACTTTGCATTGCCACTGTTTTACCTGCTCCACTCATTCCAGTAAGAATGACTAATTGTAGACTATCTACCATCTTATTCGCCTCTTTCTTTTGGTTCTTCGGACTTCATCCAACTCATTATAGCATTCCGGGTGTGTCATGTATAGTTATCTCAATCTTTTCATTGAAACTTAATCAATCCTTAGTCAATTTGCCAAAGCTATGACATTTTTGTATTCTAGATTACATAAAAAAATGACCTCCAAACGTTAGATTTTTGGTCTAACATTTGGAGGTCTGTATAAATTTAGTTACTTTGCATTGTTTTTCCGTTATTTTTTATTCATTCACGATTGAATTGATGCTTTCTTCAAGACGAATAACTTTATTTTCAATTTCTACACCTGAATCATCACATGCTCCAATGTAGAATTTGATTTTCGGTTCTGTTCCTGAAGGACGGATAGCAATCCAACTACTGTCGACTAATTTGTATTTCAAGACGTCAGCTGTAGGCATATCAATATCTTCTATTGTCCCATCTTGAAGAGTACGTTTAGCGAGTGAAAAGTCTTCTACCCATTCAACTTCAATTCCAGCAAATTCTTTTGGTGACTCTTCACGGAATTTCACCATCAATGCTTTGATTTTTTCAGCTCCTGTAATGCCTTGCATGCTGATGGAAATCGTTTTTTCTTTAAAATGACCATAATTATGGAAAATTTGTTTCAATCCATCATATAATGTATCGCCTTTTTGTTTATAATAAGCAGCTACTTCTGCAATCAGCACAAGAGCTTGAATAGCATCTTTATCACGTACAAATGGTGCAACAAGATAACCATAGCTTTCTTCAAAACCAAACAAGAATGTTTGACTACCATCTGCTTCATATTGTTTGATTTTTTCAGCAATAAATTTAAACCCTGTTAATACGTCCACCATTTTGACATTAAAACTATCTGCGATTTGAGTAGGCAACTCACTCGAAACAATCGATTTAAGAACCACTCCGTTAGCTGGTAAAGTTCCAGCTTCTTTTTGTGCAGTCAATAAATAGTGTAGCATCAAGCTTGCTATTTGATTTCCTGTCAACACTTCATAATGACCTTCTGCAGTCTTAACAGCTATCCCCAAACGGTCAGCATCTGGATCTGTTGCCACTAAAACATCAGCATCAATTTCTTTACCTAACTTGATGGCGTATTCAAATGCCCCAGGCTCCTCAGGATTCGGAGATTTAACTGTTGAGAAATCAGGATCTGCTTCAGCTTGTTCTGGAACAAGGTAAATAGATTCAAATCCGGCATTTTTCAAAGCTCTTTCACCTAACATTTTTCCAGTTCCATGAAGTGGCGTATAGACTAATTTCATCTCTTTGCTCATTTCCTTCACTAATTCTGGATTAACCGTAACTTTTTTCACATTTTTTAAGTATTCACTGTCTACATCTTCTCCAATAATCGTAAGTAGTCCTTGTGATTCAAGGTCTTCTTGTGATAACACATCAATTTCAAGAATATTTTCGACACTTCGGACATAAGCTGTTAAAGCATCGGCTTCTTTAGGCGGCATTTGCCCGCCATCTTCTCCGTACACTTTGTAGCCATTATATTCTGCTGGATTGTGACTTGCAGTGATCATGATTCCTGCGAATGCATTTAAATGACGAACAGCAAAAGATAATTCTGGTGTTGGACGAAGACTTTCAAAAACAAAAGCCGGAATTCCATGTGCTCCAAGTGTTCTTGCAGCTTCCATAGCAAATTCTGGAGACTTATGTCTTGAATCATAAGCGATTGCGACCCCACGTTTTTGCGTTTCATTTCCAAGACTGTCCATAAAAAGTGCTAGTCCTTCTGTTGCTTGTCTTACTGTGTAAGCATTCATACGATTAACACCCGCGCCAATGATTCCACGCATGCCTGCCGTTCCAAATTCTAGAGGAGCATAAAATGCATCTTCTAATGTATCCGAATCATCTTTCAAAGATTTTAATTCTTCTTTTAATTCAGTTTCTAAATCATTAAAATTTTCCCAAAGTTGATAAGTCTCTCTCCAGCTCATTTCAATTCACCCTTTACATAATTAGTAGTATTTTATTTTTCGTTAACGCTTCCCCTGTAAGTATACCATTTCTTATTCATCCTAGCACACATTTCAATTCAAATAATCGGTTGACCTTTTTATGATTCATTAACCATTCGAATTACAAAAATTAATCTATATGGATAACGATTATTTCCATAAAAAGGGTCTATAATTTTTAGTGTTTGTAGATTTCTAAAATTGATTATACAAAATTTTTGGAGGAATAGGGGTTGCTTGTAGCCGTGTAAAGGATTCAATGCGAATTACAGAGCGTTGACGCTTCAGCGATTACGCTTTGTTTGAGGCTTGAAAGCCTGAAGTTATAAGCTTCAGGCGGTCTCATGACTCTATACAAGCAAACCCGTTCATTCCAGAAGAAATTTTAGTTTGATGCACCAACACTATTTGTCATACAACCTAAATTTTTAACCTTTTAATCATTTATAGTAATTTCATCTAATTCTTTTACTTCTTCAGTACGACCTGGTTCTTCAACTAGTTGGCGACTATTAGAAATTTTAACAAATGGTAAATAAATTAATGTGGAAACGACTATACAAATCAATTGAGTCGCAACTGCTCCCAAACTACCAGCTGTCGCTAAGTAAGCACTGATAATTGGTGGCGTAGTCCATGGAATCATCACTACTGCTTTTCCGGCAAAACCAATATAAGTCGCTACATAACCGATTACACCTGTAATTAGTGGTGTAACGATAAATGGAATAGCTAAGATAGGGTTTAACATGATTGGCATTCCAAATATTACGGGTTCATTAATATTGAATAAACTAGGCCCCATAGATAATTTAGCAATTTCTTTCATATCATCCCGCTTGCCAACGATAAAGATAGCAAATAACAATCCAATCGTTACACCAGAACCACCAATATTCATGTACATGTCCCAGAAAGGCATATTGATAATGTTCGGGATTTCTTTACCTGCATTAAATGCATCTGTGTTGACTGCTATTGAAGCTAGTAACAAAGGTTCGCGAATTGGTTTGATCATTTGGTTTCCATGTATTCCGATAACCCAGAAGAACTGAGCCACGAACATCAAAATTAAAACACCAGGTAATCCTTGCATAACGTTTTCTAACGGTGCTTGAACAACCATATAGATAATATCGTATAGATACATACCAGTTATACGGAAAATAGCAAATCCTGCTGTGGCAATCATGGTAATGGTTAAGATTGTCGGAATCAGTGCTGAAAAACTTCTTGATACATTGGAAGGAACACTGTCAGGCATTTTTATATTTAATTTATCTTGTTTGCCCAACCAAGTGAACAACTCAACTGAAACAATTGCGATAAACATTCCTAAAAATAATCCTTTTGTATCGGTGTAGTTACGAGATAACACATTTTCGACTACACGCATCTTGTCATCCACTAATAATTCTAAAGTTGTTGGGTTGACGGTTATATAACTGATAACTGCTAGTAAACCAGGAAAGTACCCGCTCTCCTTATTTAAATTACCAATTTCCAGCCCTATTAAAAAGACCGCACTAATTGTCAACATATTCATTGTTGCATAGTTAATCGATTGTGCAATCGGTTTCAATTCTTCCAAAAAGGCTAAAGCATCTATTTGTGCCAAACCATTCGTTGAATCAAAAACCATATTAGAAAATAGTGTTGCAAAAGCTCCCGTAATGATGATCGGTATTAGAGCAGTAAAAGCATTTTTGATAGCTATGATATACTTATAGCTGTTAATTTTACTGGCCATATTCCCCAGCATTATGATCCATTTATTATCTTCCATTCTTATCTCCTCCTTTTAATATGTTTTCTACAAAAGAATTGTAACCCTTTTCATTTAAAATGTAAAGACATAAAATAAATTTGTATTTACAACTTTATTTTACACAATAAAAAAGGCTTAACTTTAGTATTAAACAGAAGTTAAGCCTTTTTTTAATTTATCTATTCTTTTACATATATTTCTGACTCTTTAAGCGTTTGTTCATGATCCATTGATTCGCCCAATTCTTCAGCTTTAAAGCGCTTCTCGACTGCAATGAAAAATGGCAAGTATAACAATACATCTAATACAATTAATACAATTTGTAAAATGGAACCACTGATGCTTCCGGTTACTAAAAACCCACTTATGATGGGCGGCATTGTCCAAGACGCTACTGTTCGAGTCAAAGGAACAAGTCCAGATGCCATAGCCAAGTACGCTACAACCACATTAACCATCGGAGCAAGAATAAATGGAACTAACAACATAACATTTAATACCACAGGTAGTCCGAACATAGTTGGCTCATTAATATTAAAAATTCCTGGAACCACAGTAATTGGAGCTAGTACTTTTGTTTGCTTACTTGTTTTTTTCTTTCGAGCTAGATAACCCAACACTAAAACCAAACCAAGCGTTGCACCACCACCACCAATATACACAAGATTATCCATAAATGAGATAGTAAAGATATGTTGCATTTCGGTTCCAGCCTGGTAGGCTGCACGATTTTCATCTAAATTTGCGATCCATAAAGGTTGCATTACCGAGTTGACTACATTTCCTCCATGAATACCAACAAACCAGAACAAACTATTCAAACCTACAACAATCATAGTACCAAACACATTATTTCCTAGTAATCCTAGAGGACCTCCCAAAACAACTTGAGCAATATCATGTAAGTTCGGTAAATTCAATTTTATTAAAATTGCATAGATAATTAACCAAAAAGTAACAATAAATGCTCCTGGTATAATCGCACTAAAACTTTTTGCCACTGCAGGTGGTACTGTTTCTGGTAATTTGATTTGAATATTATGATTAATAAACCACTGATAGATATAACCACTTATTAATCCGATGATAATAGCAACGAATAGACCTTTTGCGGCCATGTAAGTGGTCGGCATCCCAGAACCTGCATCAGAAGTAACAAAAGGAGTGACTACGATGAAAGAAGATAAGGATATAATACCCGATGGAACGCCATCAACTCCAAATTGATTGGTTAAACTATAAGCAATCCCAAAACTGGCTATTAAGCCAATCAACCCAAAACTACTGTCTGTTCCTTTCCATAGAAAATCAGCAACACCTATTTCACCAAGCCATTTTTCCCAACCTGGAACTGGAAAACTAGCAACGACCATAAATAAAGATCCAATGATAATCAGCGGCATCGCTAATGTGATACCGTCACGTATAGCAACAAGAAATTTATTATTTCCTATCTTTGAAGCAATAGGCATTAATTTTTGTTCTAGAAACCCATTAATATTATTCAAGCAAATCTCCTCCTCTATCAACTTTATATTGTCTTAATTGCTCCTTACCCTTTACCAAAATCTCGATTTATCACATTTATCTGTGTATCGACCTTGCCATCATTGAAGCTGTATGGCGCATACCTCGCAATGCTTTACTTAAAGCAAAAATATTTTCTACTGGAGCAATTCCTCCATATCCAGCATCTCCAATATGCTGAATATCCACACCACAAATCTTATTGCGTATTGCAATTTGTTTGATTGTATCTTCATCAGAACTTTCTTGACTGGTTCCAATAGCAGACAATACTAACGCACCTTCTTTGTGAACAGCTTTAACAATTTCTTTCAATTCATTTTCATCAAAACCCGGAACTGTTCCAACTGCAGGAACTAAGATAATATCTGCCCCGGCCTTAATAAATGATTTAACTGTTTTTAAATCAACGATACTTTCTGAAACACCAGCTCCATGCATTTTTCCGGCAATAATTAACCCTGAAAATAGCTTTCTCGTTACGCTAATTGTTTTTTCAATTTGAGTATTTGTAACGCCAGTCCCTGGGTTTCCAGTTAAACAAACAAAATCTAATCCTAAAGATTCAATTTTATTGATCGTTTTTGAATTTGCTTGTCTACCTTCAGCAATAGTTAAGCGATCTTCTGCCATAGTTGCCTCTTCATCAACGGGTTCTAAGTTGACACCAATTGGACGACCAACCAATTTATGTAGTTGATCAACAAATGATTCTTCACTACTGCTTAGTCCAGAAATCTTAGGATTTAACACATCTATTCCATTCAATAGAATCAAATCAGCACCGAATGCTCTAGCAATTTCTGCATTTGTAATGTCTTCAATAAAAGGTTCTCTTCCAACGACGTTTTCAGACATCACAATTCTTCCTTCACTTGCTTTAATACTCTGTTTCAGCTCACTAGCTGTCATACTTATTATTTCTGAAGCATTCGCGCTTATAAATCTTTTTGTCATAATGCAACTCCCTATTCTTGTTTATGTTTTTTAATTATCTTACTTGTACTATTAATACATACAGAGAATGATAACGTTATCATTTATTAGTAAAAGAATTGACTATTGCTCTATATGTAGTTCACTATTCTTTCAACATCGTGTTCCTAACCCTTTCTATTAAAAGTTCCATACCTCCTTTTCACAAATAATTGGTTGTAAATTATAATCAATTAATGCGGTTTTCGATGTTTTTATCTTAAATTAATAATACTTAATTACTAATAACCTTATAATAAATGACATTTTTATTAATGTCAACTTTAAAATAGGCATTAGTTGTTTATAAAAAATAATTAATGAGGTATAATACTTGTGTGAAGAAAAGGAGGACATTATGAGACTTACAAAAAGACAGAACACATTACAAATCAAACTATTAGATATAATTTATACAAAAGGGCCTATTTCAAGAATTGATATTGCTAAAGAAACAGGAATCACACCTGCAACCGTAAGTGAGATTTCTGGAAATTTGATTAATGAGCGACTGATTCACGAAACAGGTGAAGTAAGTTCTCCATTAAATAAATCCGGCAGAAAGAAAATATTATTGGATATTTCTCCTAATCATAGTTTTTATATTGGAGTTGAATTATCTGAAAAATTCTTTTCTTATTGCCTTATTGATAATAGAGGAAGTTTGTTTGAACAAAAAACCATTCAATATAACCAACTACTGTCAGAAAGTAATCTTACAAAGACTCTATTTATTGATGAACTACACTTGTTTATCAAACAGTGTTCTGCTTATCAGCCAAAAGCTATTGGTATTGCTCTACCTGGACATTTTGATGAAATAACTCAGACTATCCTAACAAATAATCTGTTTTGGGAAAATTTCAATCTAGACCAGCTCTTATCTGAGATTGTTTTGCCTATTTATTTTAAAAATAATGTGCAATGTATGGCTTTATCTGAGAGATTGTTTAGCGTTGATAAGAAAATGAGTAACTTTACATTTTTACATGTAGGACGTGGTATGTTTTGTTCCTCTATCTATCAAAATAATCTTTACGGGGATAACGCTGTTTTAGTTGGAGAAGTCGGACATATTGTTGTTCATCCTGATGGCGAGCTCTGTGAATGTGGAAAAAGAGGTTGTTTGCAAACTTATACAAGTGAATCATGGATCATAAAAAAATCTCAAATCCTTTTTGACAACTCTGACAGTACCTACTTAAGACAATTAGCAACCAATCGATCTCATCTAACAATTGAAACAATCCTACAAGCCTACAAATTAGGAGACGAAGGTGTCATAAATATACTTCACAATGCGATTAAGTATCTTTCAATTACACTAAATAATTTGTCGATGATGATTGATATGGATAAAATGATCATTCACGGGGAATTATTTACGGAAACTCAACTTTCAGATTTAATAAACGACTACTTAGAAAATAATAGTACTTTATTAGTAACTGAGAAGAAAATACAAATTGAATTTAAACCTTATTCACCTATCAATGGGGCTATATCAGCTGCTGGTTTCTGTGTAATAAAACAACTCCTGAGTTAATTCATTTTTGCACATCCCACTTTCTTGTTGTTTCATTCCTATCATGTGAAGGATTCAATTACACTTTTTTTCAAACAAAAAAAGAGCACCAAGAACGAAATCGTTCTTGGTGCTCTTTAGTATACCGGCGGCCGGAATCGA